>JANOTU010000646.1:0-3536 GCA_031416515.1 Hyphomicrobiales bacterium | reverse complement strand
CAAGGTGGCGAGCGTGCGCTCAACCGCGAGGCTCCGCGCCCAAAATCCGCGCTCGACGCCAACCGGATAGGCGGCGAGCGCCAAACCGGTGGCGGCGATGCTGGCGGGCCAGCCCGCCGCCGTCTTGTCGATGATCAACCCATTGTCGGGGTTCGCTTCGTGGATGAAGTAGGAGAAGGATTCGCGCTGCAACTGCTCAAGTTCCGCATGCAAGTTTGAAGCGTCGCTCAGGGGATTGCTTCCGACACTTCTGTGAGTTTTCCATCCTTGAGTTTGAAGTGGAACTTGGCGTTGACCGGCGAAGACCATAGGGCCTTGTCTTTCAACTCGCGCTGGAACGTTGGTACATCTACTGTCAACGTGGCCGCATATGTGCCGTCACCGAGCAGCGCGCTGTTGTCTGAATAATGCAGCCCGCTACTGCCCCACATCGGCGGCAGTGACATCGACATGGTCTTGCCTGTCTCGGTGAGTGTCGCCGCAAAGGTTATGCCTGCATAAGGGATGCGCGTCTTGGTCGCGGGATCAGTCACCTTGACTTCGACATGATAGCGCTCATCGGCAACGGGTTGATGTTCACCCCAGACAAGAGGATTCCCCATCTGCATCCACATCGGCTCCGAACCTTCGAGTTCCAATTGCAGAACCATGCCATCCGCCGCGACACGTCCGACCAGCACCGCATTTTCTACAGGGTTGGCCGCTTGTACAAGCTTCTTCACTACCGGTTCCGAACCATCCGCTGCGGCGCTGCCAGCAAACAGGAAGCACATGACTGGAATTGTGGCGAGCATCTTCATCGGCTTGAAACATGGTCGTCTGCCGGTGGTTTCCTTAGTTGCCTTGAAGATTTTGGTTCTACAAAATTTCGACGTCTGATTGGTCATCACATCTTCCTTTTCTATTGTTAATGTAATTGAAGAGAAGCTGCTTGGCGTTGTGACGAGCCCAATCTGCAACGATAGTGTATCTGGACAGAACTGCTGGAGCGAGCCCATGTGATAGAACGCGCGAGACGGTGAAAAGTTCCCGCGCCTGCAGACCCTGAATGCCATAGCTAAAACTCCGTAAAGACGTGAAATGCCTCATGGAAGTTTGCGTTGGCTCCAGCGCCATATTGTCCCAAATATGATTGAGGGCACGACGATCCATTGCAGCAGTGGCGTCAACCCCGTGCCAAGCGGCGGGAGCGTTGGCATAAGCTCCGAATAGGTCCAGGCCTTGCGGACGGCGGTGTTCAGCCATTCGCTGTAGACGGTGTAGCCGATGCCGATTGCGAGTGTGGCTACCATAACTGGAAGAAACCGTTCGCGTGGCCAAGCGGGGCCGCCGAAACACACGAGCGCCAACACCAGCGAAAGTGTGGCGATCATCAGATCACCAACAGTACAATGAAGCACGGCGAAGCCGATCTCTTGCGGCGATCCCGTGCTCCAGATCGTGTAAAGCGGCAGTTGCACGATTTCCCAGATCAAATGCAAAGCGATCGTAAATCCGAGATATATCCTCAGCGCACCCAGCCAGCGCCGCTCCGTGTTCAACTGATGCGCACTTCCGTCATCATGCCACCCGCCATATGGTAGAGATGGTGGCAGTGCAGGAACCACGCGCCTTTTTGAGTGGCGTCGAATGCGATTGTGACCGGGTTGTGGGCGGGGACGATGACCGTGTCGCGCAAGGCACCTGAAAATCGCTGTCCACCAATAGCCACAACCTGAAAATGGTGGCCATGCAGGTGCATGGGATGCATCATCGTGGTCGGGTTCATGAATGTCATCTCGACCCGTTCACCCTGACGCACATCGAAAGGCTCATGCTCGCCGTGGGCACGACCGTTGATCATCCAGCGATAGCCCGGTTTCTCGCCCAGCATGACCATGAAGGACTGGTCCGCAGACTTCTTTGTCAAAGGGCTTGCTGCGCGCAGTAGCGTTTCAAATGAGAGATCAGTCAATTCCTGCGGTGCAACGGCCATGCTTTGGAGTTTGGCAATCGACGCACCAGATGTCGCCAGCACAATGCCAGTCAGAAACCTGTCGCTTTCGACCTGCGCCAGGACAGGAAACGCGCCGCCTTGTGGCGGGATATCAACGACGAGATCAATGCGCTGTCCCTGCGCCAGCGGGTAGGCAGCCTGAGAGGCGGCCAAGCAAGGAGAGCCATCAACGGCGACGCAGAGAGACTGCAATCCGGGCGTTGAGATGAAAAACGCCGTCGCCGTTCCACCATTGATGATGCGCAGGCGAACGCTGCCGCCTTTTTCAACCGTGACAACATCAGGATCATCGAGGGTCCGGTCGTTGGCGAGAAAGGCATCGTATGTCACATCGTTGGCATGGGTCATGCCCATCATGCCGCCCGCCATCATTTTCCCCATCATGCCGCTCCTGCTTGCTTGCGCAGCACCACCGACCAGCTCAGCCAAAATCTCCTGAGGGGGCCGGAACGCAAAATCATGCAGCATGACGACAACGTCCTGAACGTCGCCTGCATCTTTCTCGCGGGCCACCATCGGTGCTGCCAGAAGTTGCTGCTCACTGAGGCTGTGGGAATGCATCCAATGGGTGCCGGGGGTCAGTTCAAAGTCATGCACGTCAGTCTGGCCGATAGCCAGCGTTCCACCTCCGGGGCGGGCACGATCCTGGTTGGCGGGCGCTTTGACCTGCCCGTGCCAATGCATTTGCAGCGGTTCGTTTGAGTTATTGAGAAGATCGCCGGAAAAGCGGTCGCCTTCCTGCGCCACTATCCCGGGCTTGCCACCTGCCCCAAGTACGCTGAAGACCGTGGCCGCTTTCCTGTGCACCTCAAGCGTACGGGAGGCCACAGAAAGAAGGGGCGTTGCCGCAAAGGCGGGCATCCAAGGAGCTCCAGCAAAAAGCGCACCGACCGCTCCAGCAGATGATGTGAGGAAGGATCGGCGATTTGGCTTGGTGAAGGTTTGATTGTGGCGCATGGTGAACTCCGTTGGGCGAATGTCTTTCCGCCGTGAATCGCTGTTCACAATCCAGCGATGACTTTTTCGAGCTTTGCACGAACCTGCAAGGCGGCTTTTTTCAGAGCGGGATTGTCAATCGCCTGCATTGAGGCAACGGGATCGACAGCCGCGACTTCGATCTGACCATTGCCCGCGTCACGGACAACAACATTGCACGGCAGCATCGTCCCTACCTTGTTCTCGAGCTGGAGTGCTTCGTGGGCCAATGCCGGGTTGCAGGCCCCGAGGATCCTGTAGGCCGGATAATCAACATCAATTTTTTTCTTCAATGTCGCGCTGACATCGATCTCAGTGAGGATGCCAAAACCCTCGGCTTTCAATGCCTCGGTTGCGCGAGTTACCGCCTCATCGAAAGGCCCCGGAAGCATTTTTGCAAGATAGTACGACATGTGTTTCATCCTTGATTGTCATGGCCGCTTGTCAAAGAAAAGGTATTTTGCCAGCGCGGCCACACCTAATATTAGAAGCAGCAGAAAAAACGCACCGCCCCATCCCATACCCCCCATCATTGAATTTCCGTCCATCCAATTGGTCATTTTCT
>JANOTU010000645.1:0-3710 GCA_031416515.1 Hyphomicrobiales bacterium | reverse complement strand
GCCAAGGCGGTGGAACGAGCCACGCGCTCTCGCGGCCGCAGACCACACAGCGCAACGCGCCAGCCCGTGGCGCGCTCGGCGATCGATCCGTCGACGTGTCAGGGGCCAGTGTGCCGGGCGGCACCGGGGGGTGGGAAGTCTTGTCGCCGGCCACGTAGAAGCGTAGAAATCTGGACTTCTCTCGCCGAGCTTCTCCGTTCCGGTCTCCTGATCACGAAAAAGATGATGGGCGTCATCGTATCGCCTCGGTGAGGCCAGGCGCAGAAAAAATGCTCTCCCAGTTTTTCCATTCCGAGATGCCTTTCATCCCGGCGGGGATGAAATGCATGAATAAGAGACTGCAATGACTTCGTGCACCAGGGTTCTTGAACGGCTCACGGTAATGCCACTGGCTGCTTCCGGAAAAAATAACGGCTTGGCCCGGCTCCATCGAGACTGAAGAAAAACGGTGACCTGACGAGAATCTGATACGTTCCTCCCATCCGTCATGGCCACCACCGAAATCCTCAGGCCAAGGAATAACCTCGCTGAATGCGATGGGCCAAGGTTCGCTCTGCTCGATACAAAAATCCAGGGTCCATTTCGACACCGGAGCATCAAGATGAACCGGACATTGTCCGTTCCTGTTGTATAAGGCGATAAAAGTGTAGAGAGGTTCTACTTTTTCACCGACAAGTTCACCGACCAGTGGCGCCACCGCCGCATGCAAATCAATCAGCATGGGGTGATCGTGAACCACGAATCGCCCATGCTGAATCAGTTCATGCGTTTCCAACTGGGGCGGCTTGATGGTTCGAAGTGCGGTTTGAATGGTCTTGACTTGCTCTTCGATAAAAAAGCTATCGTATAGTTTCAACTCGAAGTCCGCTCGTGTCCTGAGCGGGCTAAAAGCCTCCGTGAATGGATCCAGCTGAGCGGGATGATGCTGGGCGATGTATTTCTTCGCCAGCACGTATCGCGTCAACCACCGGGAGTCATACCATGGAAAGTGTTTGCTCACGCCCACCTTGCACCTGGATAAATTCAGCGTCACGGTTTTCTACGTAGTTTCTCGGTGTTGCCCTGAGTCGGTTTATTAAAGGCAAACTAAGGCAAACCATCGGCGCTTGTCAACGAACTTAAATCCATATTTGGCGATCAGACGAAATAGCCGAAGCGGCCAATATAGAAAAAACAGGGGGCGTGGGAGAGGCCACCGCAACCATTCTATGGTCGTGGGCGCCAGCACAAGGTTTATGCAATGTCTGAATTTTTGCCGGGGACGCTCATAGAGACTTAAATTGAGACTCAAGCCTTCAAGTGAACTCATTTCATCGGATCCCGAATGGAAGATCGTTCCGAGAATTGTGTTTGCCAGTTGTCTGACCTGCGGCACGCCTTCACATTTGTTTCGGACTTTCTCCGGCAGCGGCGCATCCAGCAGGTGATCCGCCAGGTACAAGCCCACCGCCAGCCTTCGCTCACACTTGAGCTGAGCCACCTTTTCCATGGCCCATTCCCACTTGAGATCCGGATGCTGTCGGATCAATTCAGCCACGTCGACCAGCCAGCCCAGGCTGCCCCACGCATGCTTGGTGCCGTGCAGGCAGAGAATTAGAAGCAGTTCCTCGGTTGCGAAACAGCGAATCTTTCCCTCTCCGAGGCTGGCAAATCCTAAATTCGCCCACCATTGATTGTCAGCCGCAGGTTCAACCGGGAAATCAACATCTGTTTTCCAGTGCAACTCGACCATGACCGATCGAGTCCCATGAACCACCACTAGATGGTATTGCTTGCGTGAACGCAGAAAAGCCGCTTCAGCGGGTGGCTTCAAGTCGTATTCCGGAACGTACCCGTGGGACTGCAGCAACGTCGTGGCGGGCGATACGTCTTGCCGCCGCAGTAGAATGTCCAAGTCTCCAAATTCACGCAGAGCAAGGTCACCATAGACTGCCGCTGCCAAAGCAGGGCCTTTGTAAGCGACGGCCGGAATACCATTCGCATCGAGCATCCGCAGGATGTTCAACAGTTCGTTCGCCATGGCCCGATTACGCCGGGAATTGCTTTCATAACGCCCCCACAACTCCCTGAATATCGCCTTGGGAACCGCTGCGGGGGCCAACGCATTCAAATGCCGATAAAGCAGCGGCACCAAGCCGTGACGTGATGCCTGATTGACGAGGGTGACCCAATCGAGTTCGGACCCAAGCAAAAGCATGATCCGATCGCGCCCGGCTGAAGGGAGACTAAGCCGGGCGCAACAAAGCAGCAGCTCAATTTCGGGGCACAGCTTGGCCCTGAAGTCTTCGATTGATAATAATTCCGATGTGGCGTTCGACACGAAGCCTACCGGCCCTGCGCGCTTTGTTCGGCCCGCATTTGCATCCGCCACGACTGCGCGTAGGCCCCGTCCTGCCTCAACAATTCGCCATGGCTGCCAGATTCGATGACGCGGCCATTGTCCATGACGTGGATGATATCGGCCTGCATCGCGGTAGTGAACCGGTGGGTCACAATGATGGCCGTACGGCCGGCGGACAAGGACCGGAACCGCTGTAACCAATCGGCTTCTGCCCATGAATCCATTGCACTTGTGGGTTCATCGAGAATGATGACGGGAGCCCGGCGCAAAAACGCACGGGCCAGGGCAATGCGCTGCCACTCGCCCACGCTGAGCACAACGCCACCAGCAAACCATTTGCCGAGCAGGGTATCGTAACCCTGTGGCAATTGGGCAATCAGGCCCTCAGCCCCGGCCGCCCGGGCCGCGGCTTCAATATCGGCCCTTGCCGCCGCTGTCATCGGTGTGCCCACCGCGATGTTCTCGGCCACGGTTGCGTTGTAATGCACGGGTTCCTGGAACAACACCGTCATCAATCCGCGAAGCTCATTTAACGAGAGATCGCGCAGATCAATCCCCTCGAGTTCGATGCGGCCCGCCAGAGGGTCATAGAAGCGGCAGAGCAATTTGAGCAAAGTGCTTTTGCCGGCGCCGTTGGCGCCGACGATTGCGGCAATCTGCCCTGCCGGAATTGCCAGGCTGAGCTCTTGAAGAGCCACCCGCTCACTGCCCGGATAGCAAAAGGTGACGTCGTGGAAGCGAACGCCAAGGCCCTTGTTGGCGGGCGTTATCGCGGGCGCGGGACGGGGATGTGGCGGATCGAGGACTCGGGATTTGAGATCCAGGAACTCGAACAAATTGCCCAAAAAAAGAATGTTGTAATAAATACGGCCGACATTGCCCAAAAGCGAACGCACCAATCGTTGTCCCAGACTGAAGGCCTGGTAGAACAGGGCCAGATCACCAAGCGTCGCGCGGCCCTGCACGGCTTGCCAACCCATCCACGCCAGACATGCCGCTGAAATCATCAGGGCGATTGCGCTGGCGGCAAGTTCGGCCAGCCCCTGCGCCTTGGTCAACTGCAGGTGCTCCTGACGCAGCCGTGTCCGCAGGGTCTGATACGCGGAGCGAAAATAACCGCCAAGTCCGAACAGCCGCAGCTCCGCCGCCGTTTCGCCCGCCGTCATGAGCCAGTCGTAGTAGGAGCTGCGGCGATCGTCCTCTGTAGTTCGCAATCGCCACCGATGTTGGCGTACGGCGAAGCGCAGTACGACCACCAGCGCCGGCAGAGTGCTGACCACCAGGGCAAGCGGCATCCACAGTCCATAGGGAATCAGCACAGAGGCCATTGCAACCAGCGTAATGCCGTTCTGGATCAGACTGCCGCCAT
>JANOTU010000644.1:0-1839 GCA_031416515.1 Hyphomicrobiales bacterium | reverse complement strand
TGATGACCCAGGTGCATGTGGCCCGGGTGCGCTTTTATCAACTCAGCCAAATCCTCAAAGACGCCGCCGACTATCATGATGTGCAGGCCCGCATGCTGGAGCAGGTCCGGGTGTCTGCCAAGGAGAACGCCGCCAGCGAGCAATCGCTGATCCGCGAGGAAATGAATACGCTGGTCGCGTCCGCCAGATATGACATCGCCTATGCCGATTTGCAGAACTCATTCGCCAATGTCTATGCCTCCATTGGCATTGATCCTTATGAGGCTGGCCTGACCGGCGCAGAAAGTGTAAGAGACTTGGCAAGTTCTTTACGCAACACCTGGGTGGAGCGCGGCGACAGGTCGGGAGCAGGCGCCAAGGTGTCATCGCGGTGAAGTTTTGAAGGAGTGCAAGCCATGAAGCGGATGACAGACTGGCTCTTCGCAGCCACGGTATTGGCGGTGATGTTCGTGTCTCCATTGTCAGCCAGCGCTGGCACTGCTGAAGCCCGCGGCGTGGTCAAGGCCCTGGGCGAGGCCACGATCGCTGTGGATTTCACCGCGCGCATCGGCAAATTGCCGTTCAGGGACGGCGAGCGGTTTCAGAAGGGCGATCTCCTCATTGGCTTTGAATGCCAGCGTTATCAGGCGGAGGTGGCGGCAGGCTCTGCGGCGCTGAATGCCGCGGAATTGCAGCATGCCAACAATCTCCGGCTCAAAAAGCATGGCGCCATCGGCGGCCACGAGGTCAATATGTCGGAGGCCCAGGTGGCAAAGGTTGGGGCTGAAGTCGAGGCGCTCAAAGCGCGCACCGCCCAGTGCGAGATCACCGCGCCCTTCAATGGCCGGGTGATCGAGCGCTTTGCGCAAGCATATGAAAGCCCGGCGGCCAGCCAGCCGCTTTTGCGCATCGTCGATGATTCACAGCTTGAGCTTGAATTGATTGTGCCTTCCAACTGGCTGGGCTGGTTGAAGCAGGGAGACAGTTTTTCCTTCAAGGTGGATGAAACCGGCGAGACAGCGACAGCGGAAGTGATCAGGCTGGGGGCTGTGGTCGATCCGGTGAGCCAGACCATCAGGATCTATGGGGCCTTCTCCCAGCCCACGCAGTCGGTGTTGCCGGGCATGTCGGGCACAGCGGTATTCCAGACGCCCGGCACTTGATCTGATCCTTCGGGCATCATGAGTAACTCATCTCCCGTCACGCAGGTACCGCCCAAAACTTATAATTTTGAAGAACTGGCGCCAGTGCGCAGCGCCAACCGGCTGGGCATCCTGCTGGTGACCGAGGAGGAAAGCCGGAAGGCCGGGACTGCCGCTGAACTGGCCTTTTATGCGGTGAACGACACCCAGGCGCTGATGGGCTTTGACCATGCCATGTATTTCCGGGTTGACCGGCGGCAGCGCTTTCATCTTGAGGCCGCGACCAGCCTGCCATCAATCGAGCGCAACGCGCCCTTCACGCAGTGGATCGAGAATTTGCTGAATGCGCGGCCCGCCATGAATCAATCGTGCATTTTCATGTTTGATCGGCGGCTTCGCGGCGGAGAAGAATATCCGCACCGCCATGCCCTGTGGCTGCCGCTCTTTGACCGCAAGAAACAAGTCTTCGCAGGCATTCTCTTTGCCCGCCGCGAGCCCTGGGAGGACGCCGACCGGCTGATCGGCGAGCGCCTCGCCGGCACCATCGCCCATGCCCAGTGGGCCCTCACCCCGCAAGGCTTGCTGCGGCGCTTCAGCATGCCGCGCTGGCTGCTCTGGGCGGTGCCGCTGGGGCTGGCCGTGCTGGCGTTTTTCCCGGTCTCGCTCACCACGCTTGCACCCTTTGAGGTGGTGGCGGACCAGCCGGAGGTGGTGGCAG
>JANOTU010000643.1:0-12284 GCA_031416515.1 Hyphomicrobiales bacterium | reverse complement strand
CCCGGCTATGTACAAGATCTGGCTGGAGATGACACCCATGGGACGCGTCGGCCAGCCCGACGAAATCGCTTCCGTGGTGCATTTCCTGGCCTCTGATGCGGCAAGCCTGATGACCGGTTCGATCGTGCTGGCCGATGGCGGCTATTGCTGCTGGTGACAACGGCCTCTGCCGGTGGTGTTGCAGGTGGGTGACTTGTGTACTAGCTTGGCCATGGCCGCGCCAGAATAAATCCCGCTCATCGGCCGCTCAACAGGAGGAAACAACATGAAAACAAGCGCTATTTTTGCTGCGGCATTGCTTTTGGGCGTGACCGGCATCACCACGGCCTGGGCCGGGACCGATACCAAGGTTGCTCTGGTTCCGGGCGGCCCGCACCCTTATTTTTCGGCCTGGGAACAGGCGGGCAAAGACGCCATGAAGGATTTCAATCTGGGAGCGGGCGATTACCGTGTGCCGCAGAAATGGGAACTTTCGCAGCAGAGCCAGTTGCTCGAAAGCCTGCTCACGCAGGGCTATAATTCATTCCTGATTTTCCCCGGTGACGCGGTTGGCACCAACAGTGTCGTTTCTGACATTGTGGAAAATGGCGGCGCGGCAATCGCCACAGCAGGCTGTCTCAAGGATCCCACACCTGCGCTCTTCTGCATGGGCACAGACACCGGCAACTCAGCCTATCTCGGCACCAAGGAGTTGATCAAGGCCATGGGCGGCAAGGGCCGGATTGCGCATTTTACCGGCTTCCTGGTTGATCCCAATACCCAGCTTCGCATTGATGCCGTGCAGAAGGCCGCCGATGAGTCGGGCGGCGCTGTGACCGTGGTGCAGGTGATCGCCGATATTGACGCGCCCCAGCCTGCGGAAGAGAAGATCAATGCCTATCTCGCAGCCCACGCCGCTGATGTGGACGGCATCGTCACGTCCGCCTGGGTGCCCGCCGTCACCGCTGCCAATTCGCTGCGCAAGATCGGCGACAAGCGCATCAAGATGGTGGGCATTGATCACGATGAAGTGGTGCTCAAAGCGATCAAGGACGGCTTCCTAGCCGGCACCATGCTGCAAAACCCATACGGCCAAGGCTATATCGGCTCTTATGTGCTCGACAAGCTGCGCCATGGCTGCGCGCTCAAGGATGACGCGCCCTGGAAGTCCAACGCGCTTACCGCCAAGTTCGTTGATTCCGGCACGGTGTTTGTCGACGCAGCCCAGGTTGACACCTATGTTGAGGCAATGCGCGGCATCACCAAGACCATTCTGGCCAATTTCGAGAAGGACTACATGAACTGCAAGTAAGGCATATCCATTTATCCCTTCTCCCCTTGCGGGAGAAGGGAGCAGGCATGCAGGCGAATGTCCGAACTCATCTCCGATAACAGCAACATGGCCGGTGACGGCGCGCGGGTGCCTGTTCTCACACGCCTCTTGCTCAGCAATGAATTTGGCCTGGCGGTGCTGATTGCCGCGACATTCATGATTTTCGCCAGCGCATCGCAGGGCTTCACCTCGCCCTTCAGCCTCTTTACCATTGGCCGTCAGATCGGCATCGATACCGTGATCGGGCTGGCGATGATGGCGGTGATTGTTACCGGCGGGCTTGATCTTTCGGTGGGGGCAATCGGTGTGTGCTCGGCCATGGCCTTTGGTTATTTCGCCCAGAGCCAGGGCGTGCCGCTGGTGGCCGCAGCACCTTTGGCTGTGGTCTTTGGCGCGGGCCTCGGCTTCATCAATGGTTATGCCGTGGTGCGCTCGGGCGTTCACAGCTTCATCATCACGCTCGCAGCATGAGTATTTTCTTTGGTATCATGATCTTCCTCACCCAGGCGCAATCCTTCAACCAATTGCCGCCGGTGGTGCAGAGCTTCGGCAAGATGAAGTTCGGCGGCATGGTCTCGCCCTTGCTCCTCATAGCCCTGGCCGTGTGCGCTGGCCTTTCGGTCTTCTACCGTTTCACCACGCTTGGCCGCGCCATGCTGGCGGCGGGCGCCAATGCCCGCGCGGCTGAGCTTTCAGGCATCCGCACGGGGTCCGTCATCATCTCGTGTCATGCGCTGACCGGTGGGCTCGCGGCGCTGGCTGGACTTATGGTGACAGCGCGCACCGGCGCCGCTGTTCCCTCGATGGCGGGCCATCTCGGCCAGGACTGGCTGCTGCCGGCCTTTCTTGCTCCGGTGCTGGGCGGCACACTTCTCTCGGGCGGGCGCGTGTCGGTCGTAGGCACATTTCTGGGAGCGGCCTTTGTAGATATCATGACCAGCGGGCTTCTGCTGATGCGCGTTGGCGAGTTCTGGATTCTCGCCATTCTCGGCCTCATGCTGCTGAGCGCGGTCCTCACCGACCGGGCGCGGCAAATGGTGCTGCAGCGACGGGGCATGATCTGATGCAGCCGGGCCGCCTCACAAAACTCTTCAACAATGACTGGATCGGCCCCGGCCTCGTCAGCCTTGTCGCCATCGTTGCCATCTCCCTCATTCAACCAAGTTTCCTCTCGCCCTTCAACATTCTCGTGCTGCTGTCGGCCATATCCGTCAACATGCTGATCGCCCTGGGTCAGCTTGTCATCATTGCGGTGGGGCAAATGAATCTGGCGCTGGGCGCGGTGGGCGGTCTGGTGGCGATCAGCTTTGTGGGCATCATGGAACTTTACGGTGTTCCGCCGCCCATTGCCGTCATTGCCGGTCTTGGCATGGGCGCGGCGCTGGGCATGGCCAGCGGTTTTGTGATCGCGCGCACGGGCATTTCTGCCTTCATCATCACGCTGGCGGGCCTGCAGATTTTCAAGGGCATCAATCTCGGCATCACCAAGGCGCAACCCTTTTACGGCGTTCCGGACAGCGTCAAGGATTTTGGCAATCTGGCGATTTTTGGCCCCATTCCCTGGCTGGTGGCGCCCATGGTCATTGCCAGCGTCTTCATGTGGTATCTGTTCAACCGCCTGCGTATCGGGCGCTGCATCCTTGCTGTCGGCGGCAACCGCAATGCCGCAGAACTCTCCGGCATCGACATGCATGGCACCGTGATCTGGGCCCATGCCATATCGGGGCTCCTTGCGGCGGCAGCAGGCATGATGCTGGTGGCGCGCCTGCAAATTGGCCAGCCGACCATCGGCGATGACTGGCTGATTTCATCTTTTGCGGCACCCGTCATTGGCGGCGCGGTATTGGCAGGCGGGCATGTCAGTGTGGCCGGCACCTTTTTCGGGGTGGTGATCATCGCCATCATCACGCAGGCGCTGGTGCTCTTTGCCATCGATCCGTTTGTCGTGCAGATCGTGTTGGGCGGCCTCATCCTGTGGGCCGTCGGCATCAACCGCTGGCGCGAGCTCCGCGTGGCCAAGGCGCTGGCATGACATCCCTGCAGATCTCTCATGTGAGCAAGTCCTTTCCCGGTGTGAAGGCGCTTGATGATGTCTCCATGACCCTGGCCGCGGGATCGGTGCATGCGTTGCTCGGCGAAAATGGCGCTGGCAAATCCACACTGATCAAGATCATCACCGGTCTGCATCAGCCGGATGCAGGCGAAATTGTCATGGGCGGGGCGCCCATACGCTTTGCCAGCCCGCGCCTTGCGGTGGCTGGCGGCATCGGCGTGGTGCATCAGGAGCGCAATCTCGTCACGCGGTTTTCGGTGGGCGAGAACATCATGCTGGAGCGGCTGGGCGCGCACGCGCTGTCAAACGTCAACTATCCCAAACTCCATGGGGAGGCGTCACACTGGCTGAAGCTGCTGGACCTTGACATCGATCCGCGAACTCCGGTCTCGCAGCTCAGCGTGGCGCGGATGCAGCTTGTTGAAATTGCCAAGGCGCTGTCTCTGCGCTCGCGCATATTGCTGCTTGACGAGCCCACTGCGTCGCTCACCCCCACTGAATCACAAACCCTGTTCGGCATCCTGCGCAAGCTCCGGCATGACGGCGTGGCCATTGGCTTTGTCAGCCACAAGCTCGAAGAAGTGTTCGACATCTGCGATACCGTCACCGTGCTGCGCGATGGCCGCAATGCTTGCGACAGCGCGGCGCTGGGCGGCCTTACCCGCGCCGATGTGGTGCAGATGATGATCGGCCGCGCCGAGCGCATTGCCAAACGCGAACCCCGGCCACAACCCAAAACTGCGCCTTTCCTTGAGTTGAAGGCGTATTGCTCCGCAGCAGGCCACCGCGACATCAATCTCAAAGTGCGGCCTGGGGAAATTCTGGGTCTTTATGGTCTGGTAGGGGCCGGGCGGAGCGAACTGGCCAAGGCCATCCTGGGCCTCTCGCGCCAGACTGGCGGCGAGGCCTTGATTGCGGGCCGGCCTGTGCAGATTGGTTCGGTGGCCGCAGCCCTGCATGAGCACAGCATCGGCTATGTCAGCGAGGACCGGAAACAAGAGGGCCTCATCCTGCTGCACTCGGTGCTCGGCAATGCCGGCATTACGGTGTGGCGCAAGCTCGCCGCCGCCCTGGGTTTTCTGCGTGATGCCACGGTTGCCCGCCATGTGGGGCCGGTCTTGCGCAAGCTTGAGGTGAAGACGCCGTCGCTTTATCAAACCATCGGCAATCTTTCTGGCGGCTACCAGCAGAAAGTCTCGGTGGCCAAATGGCTGGCCGCCGGCGTCATGCTTCTCATCATCGATGAACCCTCCGTCGGCATTGACATCTAGACCAAGGCCTATCTGCATGATCTCATCCACGAGCTGGGCGAACAGGGAACCGCCATCATCCTGATCACCTCCGACATGCCCGAAATCATCGACGTGGCCGACCGCATCCTGGTGATGGACGGTTACCGCATCCACGGCGAAGTGGAAAACGACCGCAACTACGAGCGCGTGAGCCAAGCCATCATGGCCTGCATCCACGCAGCCAAGGCGGCTTGATGCAGGGGCTGCTTTGTCTTGTGCAAAGTACCCCTCTTCCCCCTCCCCCCTGTGGCATAGGTATCTACACAAGTCGCAGATCAGGCGTTGAGGATTTGTTTACCATGAACTGGCAGTACTGGTCAGCATGATTCTCTTGATCTTGAGCCGCGGCTGAAGCGGCGTTACGACAAACTTGTGGCCAGCCATTGCAATAGCGTTACGCCCTTGGCGGCTGGGGCCAAAGCCTTGGCTGATGGCATACAAAGCATGAGCCATACACAGGCGATGTGGCGGTTTTTGGCGAACCCGCGGGTGAGCCTGCCACATTTGGCGAGGCCGCTTGTGGAGGCGGCGCACGAGGGCATTGAGCAGTTATGTGATGATTACGCCTTGGTGGTGCATGACTGGTCGCGGCTGGCCTTCCGCAAGCACAAGAGCAAGCGCGACACCAAGAAGCTGAGCCATGAAGGCGATGTGGGTTATGATCTGGCAACCAGCCTTGTTGTCTGCGACCGCTCCGGCTCGCCGATCACGGCGGTGCTGCAAAATCTTGTGACCAAGGACGGATTGTGGAGCTCTCGCGCGGCCGAAATCCGCAGCGAGGTCCTGCCGCATCTTGATGAGTTGAGCGGCAGCATGGCCTGGCTGAAGGAGCAGGGTTTTGCCAAGCGCCTGGTGCATATCGTAGATCGCGAAGCGGATTCGGTAGGCCATTGGCGGCAGTGGCACACCGCAGGTCATCTCTGGCTGCTACGCATCAAAGGCGGCTCGCGGCTGGTCTATCAGAACCAGGACGCCAGTGCGGCGGCGGTCGCGGACGGCCTGTCTTTTCGGTATGCGGCCGATGTCGTGATCCACGGAAAGCCGGCGCGGCAGCTGGTGGCGGAAACAACGGTCACGGTCACGCGCAACGCCAGGCCAAAACGGAAAAACGCCAAGGGACGGCGCATGGCCCCCGTCCCCGGCGAGACCCTCACGGCGCGCCTCGTGGTCAGCCGCATCGAGGATGAACAAGGCAACCGTCTGGCCGTTTGGTACCTGCTGAGCAATGTGGAGCAGGATGTGCCGGCCGAGCGCCTGGTCTTGTGGTACTATTGGCGCTGGAACATCGAGTCATTCTTCAAGCTGATCAAGCAGGCTGGCCAGCAGTTGGAAAGCTGGGAGCAGGAAACCGCCCCGGCTCTTTTCAAACGCCTGTTGATCGCAACTCAGGCCTGCTCCATGGTCTGGCGGCTCATGCAAAGTCCGACACCGCAATCCAAGCAGACATGCGCCTTCCTTGTCCGGCTCTCAGGGCGGCAAATGAAACGGAACCGCCCCATCACCGCCCCTGCCATGCTTGACGGCTTCTTCAAGCTCCTTACCCTGCTCGAAGCACTTAAAATATACTCCATCCCCGAACTGCAGTCCTTCGCCAGCACAGCGCTCAATCCAAATCACTCAAGAGTGACGAGTTCTACTCGCCTTATTTGACGTCCTGGCTTTCCGGGGATGGTCGGAAACCCATCGCACGGTGAGCTTGTCGAGTTCGTCGAATCGAGCCGGGGAATAGCGCGTTTGGGACACATTCGGCGCCTGGCTGCGAACCATTCGTCCCGGCATCCCGCCCTCAGAGCTGGTCGTTGCAAATGCGCTGCGCAAGACACTTCCGGAATTTCTCATGACTTCCTCAAAAAGCGATTCTCTCACGAAATTCATCAGGGATAGCCAAGACACCAAGAAAATGCGGATATTCCGACTGGCTGCGTGAACAGAATGCAGTACTCTTGAGTAAATCAGTTCCTGGAAGAAAAAGATGTGTAGATACCTATGCCCAAGGGAGAGGGTAGAGCGACCCCCACCCCGGCCCTTCCACGCCACCTGTGATTCTCTATTCCCTGTCCACGTGGTCTGGCAGCTTTTTCCGCGAAGTGCTCGCCATTTCAACGAGTTCTTTCTCCGTCATGGTTTCATACATCTCCCGGGATGCTCCCTTCAGCTTTGATTTATCAGTTTCGCCGCGTTTTGCAGCAAGTGCCGCTCCAGCGGCTTTTTGCTGGGCTTTGGATCTGGCTGGCATGGTTAACTCCTGGTTTGAATATGGTGAAACATTCGGCCAGGAAGGCGGTTCCATTTTTTCTGACTCATTTTGAACGCGCCTGGAACGTTTCGGCCCGCCCCGCATTTAGGGAACAGGTCCAACCGAACCCATCTTTCACTTCAAGACACGGTGAGTTGGGATGTGATCAACATGTACAACAAGGAGAACGAACCATGGCAACGACAACTGATCGGCAGTCGCCCTACTCTGCGACCGAAACAGGTTACCGGCAGAATGATCCGCTGGGACCGTCCGTGAACATTAACCAGACGACCACACCGACGCGCTCCACGGGAAGCTCCGCAGGCCTATTCATTATTGGCCTGGTGGTTCTGGGGGCAATCGTGTTGGCGATCTACTATTCTGCCGGAAATTACACCACGACTCCCACGGTCATTCAGAACAACAGTTCAGAAATAGTGCCCAATCCAACCCCGGTTACACCAGCACCTGAGCCAGTGACAGAGGCTCCCGCGCTCAACAACCAGTCAGCCGAGCCTGCTCCGCTTGAAATGGCGCCCGCTGCGCCGGCCCCCGCAACTCCCGAGCTGGCGCCAGCCCCGGCCCCCTGAACCACACACGTTATAAGTGATCAAGGAGGTCCATTCGGGCCTCCTTGTTTTTTGCGGGATGCGGGAACCTCCGGCAGCAGAAATCGTTTCTCCAGCGCGGCCCTCAACCAACAGGAGACAGACATGAAACCCAATCCATCCACTGAAAAACAGTCAACCCCGGTCAAGCCGATCAGAGGCCCCAAGCGCCAGGACGAGACCATGGGCAGAAACCGTTCCCAGCCCGAAGCCCGGAAACAATCTGAGCCCCGCACACCACTCGATGATGACTCAAATTACGGTGATGCAAAGGTTAGCCGGAAATAACGCGGCGACCGCGCGGAACCCCGTTTCGTTGCGCGCGGTCTGCATCAATGTCCCCGGCAGTGGAACTTTTGCAACCGTGTCGCGTTCTACGGCTGTCAACTTTAAAAGGGGTAACGTCATGAAGAAATTACTTGTTGCCGCTGCCATCGCTGTTTCCATGGCGTTTGGCTTGAGTGCGGGCGCCGAAGCCAGAAGCAGCGTTGGCTTTTATTTCGGGACGCCCCATTATGATTACCGCGTTGGCGACGATTACCGCTACCGTGATGGCTATGGCTGGTACCGCCATGGCTATGATGATCGCCGCTACCATCGTGGGCGACTGTCTTGCGGCGAAGCGCGCCGCGCGGTTCGCAATCAGGGCTACCGCAATGTGATGGCGGTAGAGTGCAGAGGCACCACCTACACCTTCGAGGCAACGCGCGGTCGCCGGGATCGTGAGGTCACAGTGTTTGTGAACGCCGGAACGGGCCGCGTTTGGCGCGGTTAAACTCTAACAGGTCAACGCTGCCCGACTTTTGCGCCAGGCAGCATTTTATGTTTTTCGTCATGCAATGATTGAGCAAGATTTTGCACAAGGTCCATGTTTGTGTCCAGCAGACCAGGTGACACCACGAACCCTGAGATAAGCGTGCCGGAGTTCTGGCTTCGGCGCGCGATGGGCCTCGGCAAGATGGTGTTTTATTGCTGCGATGTGGCGACCGGCCTTGCGGCGAGATCAGACAATTCGGTAACAATCCTGGGCCTTCCCCGTGAGGGACCAACGGATGCGTGGTCTGGGCTTATCGTGGCCGAGGACTTGCCCTATTTTGAGAACGCTCTGAAGTCGATAACTCCCGAGACCCCGGGTTTCGAGGTCGAATACCGGATCAGGCACGCAGTGACGGGTGCCCGCTTGAATGTGCTGGACCGCGGTCAGGCTGAATTCAACGCTGAGGGCAAACGCATTCATGTTACAGGCGGCATTGTCGATATCAGTGGACGCATGCGCGCTGAAATGGAGCTTCGCGCCGCAAACCAGCTGCATGTGATCGCCTTTCAGGCCGCCAAAATGGGCGCGTGGCGCCTGGATGTTCTGGCAGGAAAATTAATCGGCACTGATGAGTTGATGTCAGTCCTGGGCATCAAGCGGGAGCAGTTTGACGGAAACGCCTCTGTCTTTGAGACATGCGTCTATCCGGACGATATCGAGTTGTGGCGGAGGGCGCTCGCGGGTAGCCCGGAACCGGGCAAGCGCATGGAAGTAGAGTTTCGTGTCATTTCCAATGCAGGCAAGGTGGGTTGGTTTTTGTCACGGGGAGAATTTGTCCGCGATGTGGATGAGGCGGCAATTGAATGCTACGGCGTGATAATCGACATCACCGAGCGCAAGGCTGCGGAGGAGGCGGCTGCCCAGCTTGCCGCCATCGTTGCGTCATCACAGGATGCGATTTTCAGCAACTGCCTTGACGGCGTTGTGACCAGTTGGAATCAAAGCGCCGAGCGGCTGTTCGGCTATAGGGCTTCCGAGATGATCGGCGGCCCGGTGACGCGCATTGTGCCGCCGCAGCGGCTGGTGGAGTCACGCGCAAACCTCGAAAACGCCCGAAAAGGTGACGCGGTTGGACCCATTGAATCGATCAGGGTCAATAAAAATGGCGACCTCATCGACGTCTCGCTGACTCTGTCGCCCATCCGCAATACGGCCGGTCAGGTTTCCGGCACATCGACAATCGCCCGTGATATCACTGAAAGAAAGACCTGGGAGCAGCGCCAGGCCTTGATGGTGCGGGAGCTCTCGCACCGGGTGAAAAATTCGCTCGCTGTGATACAGGCGTTGACACGCCTGACGCTGCGCGCCAACAGCGATCCGCGAACCTTTGCCGAGAATTTCGAGGGCCGCATCCGAAGCCTGGCATCGTCGCACAGTCTGCTGACTGAAGCCAACTGGAGCGGCGCTCAGTTGCGGGATGTCATCCGCAGCCAACTGGGCGGGCTGGTTGATGATGTGGCCAGTCGCTTTGAATTGCGCGGGCCAGATGTTATTCTGCCTGCTGAAGCTTCCACTCAGTTAGGACTCGTCTTGCACGAGTTGGGTGTCAATGCTATCAAACATGGCGCATTGTCGCATCCAGATGGCCGGGTCGGCATCGTGTGGACGGCGACTCCAAAAAGGATGCGTTTGACGTGGCGCGAGCGGGGGGGTCCGATTATTGCCACCCAGCCAAGCCATATCGGGTTCGGTACGTCACTGGTTATGTCGAGCGCCCAAAAAGTTACACGGAGGTTCGATCCCGAGGGTTTGACTTGCCGACTCGAACTTGAACTCTGAATGTCGTGCGCATGAATGTTAATGGGGGTTGAAAGAGAGCGATGCTCAAAAGCGCGCGGATCCTGATCGTGGAAGACGAACCGCTGATCGCCATGGAGCTGGCCCATGTCATTGAGGACGCCGACGGGATTGTCGCCGCATCGGCCCGCTCGGTCAAGGAGGCCCAGGACCATCTCACTGGCACAGCGTTCCATGCCGCAGTGCTGGATGTCCGCTTGCTGGACGGCACAGTCTTCCATATCGCAGAATGCCTTGAGAGCAAAGGCGTACCTTTTGTGTTCTGCACCGCTGACACTGAAGATGCCACCCAGTTTTCGCGCTGGCCCAGTGCTCCCGTCCTGACCAAACCATACCAGTCCGACATGATTATTGCGGCGCTCGCAGGATTGCTGGAGAAACAGGGCAACTGAAGGCGAACGCCGGAAACCAGCTATTCGAAACTTGACTCATTGGGCGCGGGGGGTTGGTGATTTTCGTTGTTTGACTGGGTCAGAAACTCGCCCAGCGCCCAGAGGGATTCGAGGTGGCTGCAAAAGACCCTTAACGTAACCAGCAAGGGCACGGCGAGGATGATTCCGGCAATGCCCCAGGCCCAGGCCCAAAAGGCCAAGGCCAGCAATATTGCCACGGCATTGATCTGCAGGCTGCGGCTGAGGACGGCGGGCGAGACGATCTGGGTTTCAAGGCCGATGATGACGCCGTAGGCCAGCGGCACCAGCATGGCATATGTCAAAGAGTCAAACACCACAACGGCGACAATGGCCGACAGCGCCAGTCCCATGATCGGCCCCAGATAGGGAATGAAATTCAGGATGAAGGCGAACAAGGCCCAGATCCAGGGGGTGGGCATGCCCAGAAGCTGGAAGGACAACGCCACGAGAACGCCGACGCCCACGTTGATTGCGCCAAGCGAGAGAAGGTAAAAGGAAACCTGGCGCTCGACATCATAAACAATGCGCAGGGCGGTTTTCTTGTCAGACAGGTTTGGCAGGACGTGGATCAGTTTTTCATAGAAGAGATCGCCCGAGGCCATGAAGAAAATTGACAGCACCATAGCCCCGCTCAGCATGGCCAGGCCGTAGACGGGATAGTTGGCGAGGACCATAAGTGCGGTTGATACGCCTGAATCCTTGACCACGACTTCCTGGGTTGCAGCTTCCTTGGGGGCTGCTGCTGCCTGCAGATTTTCAGAGAGATTGACCAGGCCGTCCAGATAGGCGCGCGCACCCTGGATTTTCTCAATAAATTCGCGCTGGATTTCGGGCGCATCGGCAATCCATGTCGCAATTGGACCGCTGAAAGCGAAAGCTGCGGCAACGCCCAGTAAAATAAGCGCCATGGTAAAGCCAAAGGTTGAAGCCCAAGCTGCAATGCCCCGCCGCGCCAGCCAGCGCACACTGGGACGGAAGGTGAGGGCTATGAAAAATGCCATAACCACCGGCACCAGAAAATCGCGGGCAAAGTAAACTGCCGCAATGCTCAGGAGAACAAAAATACCGTTGAGGGCTATGCCTGATTCGCGGGGCGGCGCGGAAGCATTGCTCTCTTGCGAGACTTCCACATGCCCCTCAAGCACTTAAATCTTGCCCATCAAAACCAGAATGAGAACGATCACCAGAACCAGGCCCAAGCCACCCGAGGGGCCATATCCCCAGCTGCGGCTGTGTCCCCAGTTCGGCAATGCGCCGATGAGTATCAGTACGAGAATGATGAGAAGGATGGTTCCGAGGGTCATGTTTTGCTCCCATGGCTTGTTTCGACCATCATATAAACGCAAAGCTGCCCGTTTGGTTCCATTGGGATAAGATTTATGGGTATGATTTGGGCACCGCACAACAATCACTGGCAGAAGCGGCAGAAACCCGGGCAAAAAAGACAGGAAGTTTCAAAGTCACCAAGCCCACGAAGACGGCAAAAGGAAGCAGGGAGCCCTTGCGCCGCCGTTCTTTGTGGCCTTGGTGCCTTTGTGGTGAATTCTTCTTTTCTTCGGAGCAATGAACCGGTTTGAACAGACGCCCAACGATAAGTGAACCGATTCAAAGCCTGTTGATACCCTTACTTCCTCGTGAGCTGCGGGGATGCAGCCCCCCCGTGAACAAGATCGGGCGGGGAACCCCCCCGAAAAGAAAACTTGGGGCGCCCCCCCACGAAGCGGTGAATTACGGGCAGGCCCTGAGTTTTAGG
>JANOTU010000642.1:0-1633 GCA_031416515.1 Hyphomicrobiales bacterium | reverse complement strand
CCATGGCGTTTGGCGCCGAAGAGCTTGGCCGCCACATGGCCGACGACGGCCAGCGCATCATGCACGCCCATCTGGCGCTCAACGGCAGTTCGCTGATGCTCAACGATGATTGCAACGATGATTTCCCCGAATATGGCGGCGCCGCCACGCCCCCGGGCAGCATCACGCTGCACCTCCAGGTGACCGACGCCGATGCTGCGTGGAACCAGGCGCTGGAAGCTGGCGCGACCGAAAAAATGCCCCTCGCCGACCAATTCTGGGGAGACCGCTATGGGCAGGTCACCGACCCGTTCGGCTTCACCTGGTCGATTGGTGCGTCGAGCCAGACCCCGCAGGATTGAGGCCGCGCGTCAGGCGCGTTCGACGCGGAGGAAGTTCGCCACGCTCGGCCCCAGCAGCTCGCCGCTCGGCACCGCCGGGTCGAGCCATCGCCCCCATTCGGCCGGATCGATCAGCACGATCTGGCGATGGTGGAGCGGCGCGACGTCGCGGCCCGGCTCGGCGGTCAGCAGGGTGAACGCCTCGCCGACGGGCGATACGCGGGTGATCCCGGCGATACCCAGCAATCCTCCCGCGGACGGCGCAAACAGCCAGCGGTCCTTGCGCTTCTGCCTCGGGTCGGCGGGCGCGGTGTATTCGTAGAAGCCGTCGGCGATGGCGAGGCAGCGGCCCGCCGGAAAGTTGCGGCCTTCCGACCGGAAATTATACAGCGGCTTGCCGTTGGCGAGCGGCCAGCTCCAGCGGCGTTCAACCAGTTCCATGTCATCCGTGGCGGCACACACGATCGGCGCGCGGTCGGTGATATGAATGTCGCGCGGCTCGAAATTGGGCACGCCCTCAGGGAACGCGAGCTGCGTCCCAATGTCGCCAAACAGCTTGCCGATGGCATCGGCGCTCTTGTGCAGACGGTAGAGGTTGCACATCGCGTGGCCCCGGTTTCGGTTGAACAGGCCCGGGAGGCGCTCTTATCGGCAATCCTTCGGACAAGCGATTCTTCAAAAAGTGGGTCGGGCCACCATCAGCCAGATGATTGCGAGCACACTTCCAAAGGCTGGAAAGCCAAGCAAGAGCCATAGCCGGAACTGGCGGTCGTAGCGGTCATCAAGAGGACGCTGGCAAGCCAATGCCTCCTTCGCCAAATCGCGGATTCGGGTTTGGATCAGGACGACCGGCAGCCAGCACACGCCGGTTAAGACATAAAGCGCGAGCGACAAAAGTATCCTAGGTGTCGATAGGCTCCAGCCGACCAGCTGCGCCAGGACGACACCAGTGACGGGCTGCACCACGACAGCGGTGGCTGTGAACAACATATCCGCAATCACGACGGTGCTGGCGACATGGGCGATTAGCGCAGCATCGCGCGTCCGATGTGCCATTAGCATGAAAAACGCGATACCCACGCCGGTGCCTAAAAGCACCGTTGCTCCAATGATGTGGACCCACCGCAGAGTATGAAGCCAGTCCACTACCGCTTCTCCAGCGCAGCCCAAGCGACCAAAGCGAGCATCGCCGCTGGAATGGCCTTGGCGAATGGGGCCAAGGGATCCGTCCACAGGTGAGGGAGCAAAATGGTTCCTCCTGCGAGATAGATAAAGAGAGTGAGAAAGACCATCAGCAGGAGCGAGGTGCGCAC
>JANOTU010000641.1:0-9540 GCA_031416515.1 Hyphomicrobiales bacterium | reverse complement strand
CTCGCCCGCCCTTGGTTCAAAGGGCGGGCGAGACGCCCGCGCTCCCAGGCAGCAAGGCGGCACCATGTCGCGGAAGCGATTCACATATTGCTGGGTGTCGCCTGAGGGTACTCAGTCGCCTGTCGTTGAGCAGCGGGGCCCCGCGACATTGAGTGGTCGCTTGGCGCAGCACTTGGGCTGGGAAGCATTGTGGGCGGGCTGCTTGGGGCGCGGCTGGCCATGTCGCTCAATGCCAAGACCTGGATATTCCGGCTGCTGGTTCTGGTGATTTCAGGCGAGCTTGTCCATCTTGCCATTCACTATTTTGCGTAAATCCGACACTGCGTTCGCATGCGCGTCGAAGCCTTCGTAAGCCGCGATGATGCGGGCGTATTTGGCTTGCTCGGGGTAGGCCTCAGAGGTGACTTCGGCCACGGAGGTGCGCTTCATGAAATCATGGACCGAGAGCGCCGAAAAAGTTTTGGCCCAGCCGCCTGTGGGCAGCACATGGCTCGGGCCGATGACGAAGTTGGCAAGCGTTGAAGGGGTGTATTCACCAAGCAGGATTTCTCCGGCGTTTTTGACGAAATCAAGATATTGGCGCGGCGATTTTGAGAGGATTTGCAAGTGCTCGGGCGCGTAGTCGTTGATGAAATCCATAGCCTCGTCGGTGTCGCGCGCCAGCAATATGCCGCCGCGCGTGGATGACAGAACCGCTTGCGTGAAAGCCACCCGCTGCGCGCCCATGCGCTTCCAGTATTCGGGGATGGCTGAGCGGGCGGCATTCGCCACGTCTTCGCTTGTGGTGACGATGAAGGCGGAAGAATCGTCGCCGTGCTCGGCTTCGATCAGCAGATCGAGTGCGGCAAGGCGGCCATCGGTTGTGGCATCGGCGAAAATAATACTCTCGCTGGGGCCTGCGGGCGTTCCGGTGTCGATCACATCGCTGAGCAGGCGTTTGGCGGCGACCACCCAAGGCGAGCCGGGGCCTACGACTTTGGTGTATTTGGAAATCGTGCGGGTGCCGTAAGCCACTGCGGCGATACCCTGCGCGCCGCCTGCCTTGTAGACTTTGGTTACGCCCGCTGCCTCCGCCGCAACCAGTGTCGCAGCATCGAAATTGCCATCCGGGCCGGGGGGCGTGATGATGCAGATATCGGCAACGCCAGCGACTGTGGCGGGGATGCAGGTCATCATCACCGAACTTGGGAACGCACCCTTGCCGCGCGGGATGTAGCAGGCAACAGACGGGATTGGCAGGGTGCGGTCGCCAGCGAACACGCCGGGGCTGATTTCGGCGGTCCAGCTTGGGCTTGGCTTTTGCAACTCGTGGAATTTGCGGATGTTGGTGGCGGCGTATGTGATGGCCTCGGCCACTTCTCGGTCCAGCAGGGTGCGGGCCAGGGCAAAGTCTTCCGGCGTTGCCGCAAGTTGATCGGGATTGACCGGGGCCTTGTCAAATTGCAGCGCGAAACCTGCGAGCGCAGTATCGCCCTCGACGCGCACCGCCTCGATGATGGGCTTTACCTTTTCCAGAAAAGGCGCGAGATCGCTCTCCGTACGCTTCAGCAGATTGCTGCGCTCAAGTGGAGAAAGATCAGCGAGGCGGTGAAATGAAATGCGCAGGCTCATGGCCGCCTTTTAGTTGCCTGAGTGCATGGTCGTCGAGACGTATTCTTCGTCTTCCTGGCCAGCGCGCTCAAACTTCAGGAAGTCGTAGTAGCCGCAATGGCCTTCGCCGGGAAACACGCGGCAGGTGGAGGGGCGGGCGAGATAAATGGTGCAGCGCCTCGCTTCGGTGTCGAAGAACTGGCAGATTTTGCCATAAGTCTCGTCTTTCTTGCGGCGCATGACGCGGGCGTAGCCATGGGCTTTCTTGAAGAATTTCTTCTCGGCGGCGGCAGGGGTGAGATCAAAATGCTTGGCAATGCGCAAAGCATCGCGGTCCTTCACCTCGATCACCGGATAGGAGCAGCAGTAACCGGGGCATTTCAGGCAGTCGTAATATTTGCGGGCCATCGGCAACGCTCTAGAAGCTTCGGTCACGCCCTGCCAGTGGTTTTCGCCTTGATCCCCACATATTTCTTGTTGGTCTCCGCCATCTCAGACATCAGCCATTCGCGGAAGGAGCGGGCAGGGGCTGTTTCCTTGGAGCCCTTGGCGCGCACGATCCAGTAGTTGCCATGGTCTTTGAGATCGAGATTGAACGGGCGCGCCAGCCAGCCTTCAATGAGCGCATCGGTGCAGAGGATTTGATCGCCCAGAGCAAAGCCCTGGCCCGACTCGGCAGCCTCGATGGCCAGATGATTCTGGAAGGTGGTGCCGCGCCAGTCTTCAACACCAGTGACACCGGCGGCGGCCAGCCAATCGGCCCACCACTGCTTGCGCGACTCATGCAGCAGGTTATAGCCGCCCAAGTCTTGCGGCTGGAGCGGACCGGCAATGAGTTTCGGCGCGCAGACGGGGAAGACCACCACATCAGTGAGCTTGATGGCTTCAACATCATCCCAATCGCCTGTGCCGTAGCGCACGCCAAGGTCGGCCTCGCCTGAGCGAAAATCGGCCAACCGGTTGGTTGGATCGATGCTCAGCTCAATATCGGGGTGGAGATCGTTGAACTTGCCAAGCCGCGCCACCATCCAGCGCGAGGCGAAGGCGGGTTCCACCGAGACCTTGAGCAGGCGCGCATCGCCGACCGCTGCAGCCTCTCGGGTGGCTTCGGCCAGGGCATCAAACAGAGGCGTGAGCGAAGTCCCATAGCGGCGGCCTGCTTCGGTCAGCTCCACACCGCGCCCGGTGCGGGTGAAAAGCTGTGTGCCCAGCCATTCCTCAAGATCGCGGATATGGCGGCTGATGGCGGCATGGGTCACAAACAGCTCAGCAGCGGCCTCGGTGAAACTCTCCGCGCGGGCGGCGGCCTCAAAGGCCTTGAGCGCATTCAACGATGGCAGACGGCGGGCCATGGGGAGCCTTGTGACATTTTGTGATGCTAGCGTAGTTTAATGCCGTTTGTCTTGCAAGCGCGAAGCCGTCATATTGAGGACAACCAAAGGAGATTGTCATGAGCTGGGTTCTGGATACTTATTCAAACGTTTACACAACTGCCATGATGCAGGATCAGAAGAGTGTGGTTTATGCTGCACCCGCGAAGGATAAGTCCCTTGCCAAGCGTTCTGCTATCCTCCGCATCTTCGGTCGCCGCTAAACCACAACGACTTACGCGGCTCCGCCTCAACGGGCCGGGGCCGCTGCCACAACCGATAGTTCCATCACGAGCCTTGGGGTCTGCCAGCTGCGGGAAATCGCCTCATCAATATCTGAGCACAATGCAGGCGACCCCGATGAAGTTCAAGCTGACGGCGCGAGCGTCTGGCGTATTCGCTCGGCCAATTCCTGGCGGCGGACCGGCTTGGCGAGCACCGCCACTCCAGCTTCCTGCCAGCTGCTGAGCGAACTGCCATTGGCAGTCGCCGGAAAGCCGGAGGTGAAGAGGATGGGGAGGTGGGGGCGGAGTTTTATGGCTTCGCCCGCGAGCGCCCGGCCATCCATTCCGCCCGGCATGACAATGTCGGTCAGCATGAGATCGACAGTCGCTGCGGTGCCGAGAATGCGCAGCGCTGGTCTGGCGCTGTCGGCCTCAATGGTCTCATAGCCCAGCTCCTGCAGCTGAAGCACCACGGCATGGCGCAGGGCTTCATTGTCTTCGACCACAAGAATGGTTTCTCCAGCATATGACAAATCAGCGCCGTTGCTGACTGGCTCAGGTTTTGCCTCCGTGTCATTGACGGCGCGCGGCAGATAGATGTGAATGCTGGTGCCTTGCTCGGGCGTGCTTTCAATGCGGACATTGCCGCCCGACTGGCGCACGAAGCCGTAAACCATGCTGAGGCCAAGCCCACTGCCTTTGCCGAAGCCCTTGGTGGTGAAGAAGGGTTCGAAGGCGCGGGCGATAACATCGGCTGGCATGCCGGTACCAGTATCAGCCACGGTGATCACCACACAGTCTCCAGACAGGGCTTCGGTTTCGCCTGTGGCGTGCGGCGCCACGGTTTCATTGGCGGCTGAAATTGTCAGGGTGCCGCCGCTTGGCATGGCATCGCGCGCGTTGACGGCGAGATTGAGGATGGCCGATTCCAGCAGCGAGGGATCAATCATCGCCGACCACAGGCCTGGCTGGATGTCGAGACGGCAATCAATGTGCTCGCCAAGCGTTGGGTGGAGCAGGGCGGTGAGGCCTTCGATGGTTTGTCGGATATCGACATTGAGGGGTTGCAGGGACTGGCGCCGGGAAAAGGCGAGAAGCTGGCGGTTGAGAGCGACGCCTGAAAGGCTGGCCCGCAGTGCCGCACTGACAAGCTCAGGCGCAAGCCCGTCTTTGGGAACCCGTGATTCCAGCATGTCGAGATTGGAAATGACAATGCCGAGGAGATTGTTGAAGTCATGGGCGAGGCCTGCGGTGAGTTCGGCCACAACTTCCATTTTCTGGCTCTGCTGGAATTGTTCCTGCAGCGCCCTGCTGTCGGTGAGATCGACAAAAGTGATGATGGTGCCGTGCAAGGTATTGCGGGCATCGCGCAGCGCTGCGGCAGAAATATTGGCGATGAAGGGTGTGCCGTCGCGGCGTCTGAGTTCAAGTTCGATGTTATCGACATGGGCGCCATAATTGACGCGGGCCAACAGGTCGTCGAAGGCCCCCGCCTGTTCAGGCGCTGTGAGGGCGGGCAGGGTTTCACGCGCCTCGTGCTCGGCATAGCCAGTGAGCCGGTGGGCGGCGGGGTTCCACATGCTGATCCGGCCAGCGGTGTTGAGCGCCATGATAGCAACGGGGGCTGAGCGAATGAGTGTGGAAAGTTCGGTGTTGAGGCGCTCAAGCTGCTGGTTTGCGGCGTCAAGATCATTGGTGCGCTCGGTCACGCGCTGGTCAAGCTCGGCGTTGAGCGAGCGAAGCGCGGCTTCGGCATTCTTGAGCTGGGTGATATCGACATAGACACCCACCGTGCCGCCATTCAGGGTGCGGTGCTCGGATTTGCGGATCAACCGGCCATCGCTCATGCGGTATTCAGAGGGCTTGCCGGGATTGCGGAAATCGTCGAGCTTTTCAGCGACCCATTCTTCCGTCCGGCCCCTGGCCTCAGGTTCGCGGCCAAACTCGGCGCGGCGGAGCAAAAGCGCTGACAGAGAGACGCCCTGTACGGCGATATCAGCGATTTCAGGATAGATCTCGCGATATTTCTGGTTGGATTGCACCAGCAACTCATTGGCATCGAAGGCGGCGAATCCCTCATTCAGGGCTTCCACCGCATCGACCAGGTTCTGGCGCTCGGCGGCGAGCGCTGCGCGGGCGGCTTCGCGGGCGCTTTGGGCCTCGCGGACAGAGCGGGTCATGGCGTTGATGTGGATGGCGAGTTCACCGATTTCATCCTTGTGGAGCACAGGGAGTTCTTCCACGTCATCATTGGCGGCGATACGGTTGACGTGGTCAATCATGCCGCTCACGGGCGTTAAAATGCCACGTATGGCAGTGGAACTCAGCATGCTCATCCAGATGCCGCCACACAGCACCAGCGAGAGAAGCACAGCAAGCTGGAGCAGCAGCCCGTCGCGGAACTCGCCCAGAAAGTGGGTGGCCACCTTGTACTCAGCCGAACGCACCGCAGTGATCTCGTTGCGGAACGCTTCAAGGCGCTGGCCGATGTCGCTGATGAGGATTTCGCGCACGCCATTGAAACCTTGCTGTTCATAGGTGCGAACCAAATCGGCCTGGTAATCAAGCTTGGCTTTGAGGGTTTTTTCGAGCTTTGGCAAAAGCGCAGTTTGCGCCGGGTGGCCTTCGGTGAGCTGTTTGATCTTCGCAACCAATGGCTCAATGGCGCTCACGGCGCTCCCGTAGTCGCGCAAGAAAGCTGGGTCACCGCTCAAAGTGTAGCTGCGGCTGCGGTTGCTGGCGAGGAGCACCTTGGCGAAAAGCTGGTCAAGGGTGCCCGCCACATCGCCGGCGCGCTCCATGAGTTCGGTGTTGGCCACCTGCTCGCGTTATTGGTAAAATGACACCCCGACGGCGGTGAGCGCCAGCGGAATGCCCAGCATCACAATGGCGATGATACGCAGTTTCAGTGTCGAGTTGATGACCATGATCGCGCTCCGTAAGGCCTAATCTGTGGGGGCACCCGCCTGGGTCATGATGCGGCGCCTGATCCGCCGGACAACATACCATACAACAACGCAAATGGCAGGTGTGGCAAAGCCCATCACCATGGTGACATTGACGGGAACCCCTGTGGCTTCCACGCCCTTGGCGAAATAGAGCAGAAGGCCAATGGCATAATAGCTGATGGCGGCAATCGACAGGCCTTCGACGGTGGCCTGAAGTCCGAGCTGAACCTGGGCGCGGCGGTCCATGGAATTGAGCACGAGCTGGTTCTGGTTCTCGCGGGCGATATCAACCCTTGTGCGCAGGAGGTCGCTGCACCGGGCCAGGCGCTCAGCGATGGAGCGGAGGCGCTCGGTGACGGAAGCGCAGGTCCGCATGGCGGGCGCGAGGCGGCGCTCGATAAATTCATCCAGGGTTTGCAAGCCTTCCATTCTCATCTCACGCATTTCCTCAATGCGCCGCTCGATCAGGGCGTAATAAGCCTTGGTGGCCCCAAAGCGGAAATCGCAATCAACGGTGATGCGTTCAATCTCGGTGCCAAGCGACAGGAGCCGCTCCAGCAGGGCGCTCTCATCGACAGTTCCGGTCACTTTTTGGATCATTGGCATGATATCAGTGAGTTCACTGGACGACGTGTTTGTGAGCTTGCGGGGCTTGATCAAGGGCCTGACCCGGTCAAACCTGCATCGCTGCCTTCAGCGTCACGGCCTGAGCCGCCTGCCCGAGGAGGAAGGGGCTGTGAGGGAGAAGAAGAAGTTCAGCGACGCGCGCCTCGGCTATGTCCATGTCGACATCACGGAGCTGCGCGTGGAAGCCCGTAAACTCTACCTTTTCGTGGGCATCGACCGCATCTGCAAGTATGTCTATGTCGAGTTGCATGAGCGTATGACGCAAAGTGCCGCAGTATCATTCCTGAAAAACTTGATCGCCGATGTGCCGTTCAAAATCCACCGGATTCTGACCGACAACGGCGCGCAGTTCACCTACGCCCTGCTGGCCGAACACCTGCAACCAAAGAACAAGATACATCCCTTCGACGCCCTCTGCCAGGCCCACGGCATTCGTCACAAGCTGACGAAATTCCGCCATCCCTGGACCAATGGCCAGGTCGAGGTCTTCAACCGCGTGGCCAAGGATCACACCACCAAAACCTACCACTATGACACCCCCGAACAACTCAAGGCACACCTCATGGCCTTCGTGCTGCTGTATAATTTCCAGCGCCCGCTACGGGCCTTGAAATACCTCTCGCCTTATGACAAGATCATTGAAATATTCGGAACTAACCCAGAATTGTTTCACGAAAATCCAAACCATAAGACTGTGGGACTTAACAAGTATCTATAGGATTTGAGGGCATGGATTACACCGACTCGTTTGTAAACGCCGCCATGATTGTCTCCGGCATGGGGCCCATGTCGCCGCTAAACACCCCCAGCGGCAAGTTATTCGCCGAAATCTACGCAATTGCTTGCAGCCTGCTCATCGTAGCCATCGCCGGCCTCATCCTCGCCCCCCTGTTCCACCGTTTGCTGCACCGCTTCCATGTGGATGAGGGTGATCGCCAATCATGACGGATCTGGTTTCACTGGCAGCGGGCAACCTGCTGTCGCCCATGGTTCTGTTCTTTGCGCTCGGCCTGATTGCGGCCTTGCTGCGCTCTGAGCTGACCATCCCGGAGGCGGTGGCCAAGACCCTGGCCATTTATTTGATGATGTCGATCGGGTTCAAGGGCGGCGTTGAAGTCACAAGAAGCGGGCTGGACGGGAAGTTCCTGGCGACTATGGCCGTGGGCATAGCTCTGTCAGCGCTGCTCCCGGTCTTGGGTTATTTTCTGTTGCGAGTCTCCAGTAGGCTGTCGAGTGTGAATGCCGCCGCAGTCGCGGCGCATTATGGATCCATCTCGATTGTGACATTTGTTACCGCAACCGAGGCCTTGCGTATCTTTGGAATTCCCTACGAGGGCTATCTCATCGCAGTTGCCGCCGCCATGGAATCACCGGCGATTCTTGTTGCCATTCTGCTGGTGCGCCGTTCGGAACCGGGCATGGTGAGCGCCGGTGGCTTGTGGCGCGAGGTGGCGCTGAATTCTTCTGTTGTGGTGCTGGTTGGATCTTTCATCATCGGCATCATCAGCGGCCCCGCCGGCATGGATATGGTCGCAGCCTTTCTGGTGGAGCCGTTTCGCGGCATCTTGTGCCTTTTTCTTCTGGATATGGGCCTGGTAGCGGGGCGGGGCCTCAAGCATGCGGGTCGCTCGCTCAGCCTGCCGGTGTTTGCTTTTGCCATCTACATGCCACTGATCTCGGCCAGCATTGCCGCTTTGTGCTCCCTTGCGCTTGGCCTTTCTACCGGGGGCGCGGCACTATTCATTACGCTGGCGGCGTCGGCTTCCTACATCGCGGTGCCTGCGGCTATGCGCCTGGCCTTGCCGGACGCGCAGCCGTCGATCTATCTGACACTCTCGCTCGGCATCACCTTTCCGTTTAATCTGGCGATCGGGATCCCACTCTATGTCTGGCTTGCGGAGTTTGTGACATGAGCCTTGCCACTTTTCCAAAGAAACGCCTTGATATCATCATCGAGGCACCCGCCCTGAACCGGCTGCTGGAACAGCTCAGCGCAATGGGGGTGACCGGCTACACGGTCTTTCCCGCCCTTGCAGGTCACGGTTACGATGGGCAATGGCAGCGAGATGACAGCTTCAACGATGCCAGCCATATGGTTATGGTCAGCTCGATCATGGATGCCACAAAGATCGATGCAGTGCTGGAAGCGGCCTACATCGTAGTGCGCCGCCAGATCGGCATTGTCACGGTTTCAGATGTACAGGTGGTGCGGTCTGAGCATTTCTAGTCCGGAATCCGGATCAACTCTGCGGGGAAGGCTTTTGCCAACTCAAGTCGCGCAGCCTGGCCTGCCGCCAGATCGGAGCAATTGATGATCCCGAGGCGAAAGCCGCCCAGCGGCATGGCGTGGTCAGACGGTGGCCTTTTTTTCGTGGAAGGTGACTTGCAGGCTGCTGATATGAGGAAGACTGCGGATGCGGGTCTGAAGTTCAGAAGATGGGTGGCGAAAGCCGTTGCCGTGAGCGGCGAACAGCGGCACAGAATAGCCATCCCGGCGCTGGCTGTCGTCGAACTTCCAGACACCTTGTTCATAAAGCCGCACCAGCGCCGCAACCCAGCCCGGGCCATAAAGATCGCACCACTGATCAGCAAAGCGCAAATGCACCTCAATGATGCGGCCGCCGATAGTTTCAAAATTCATCGCTCTTATTGCGAATATTGTTGAAAATTGATCCAAGCCTTGCCCAGACATGGTATTCCACGGTCGGAGGCACCAGAGCTTCACATCTGTGGTGCCAATGCCAGTTGCAGGCGTTTCAGGAAATGGATGAGCCCTGCATT
>JANOTU010000640.1:0-7026 GCA_031416515.1 Hyphomicrobiales bacterium | reverse complement strand
AATCGCCGCCACCATCATTGACGCGCTGGTGCAGCGGGTCCGGGAATGCTGGACCGTGCCGCCGGGCGCCCGGGAGGCCAACATCATCGTCAAGGTGGCCTTTGGCCTCAATACCGATGGCTCGGTGATTGGGGTGCCGGAAATCATGAATCCGGAAGAAGACCCGCTCTTCATCGCCACCGCCAATTCCGCGGTCGCCGCCGTGCTCGAATGCCAGACCTATAATTTCCTGCCCGCTGACCAATATGAACTCTGGAAAGACCTCATCATCAATTTCAATCCGGACATGATGTCCCAAAGCTGAAGTGAAACAAAAACAAATGCGCGCGATAACGTTCCGGCTGCTGGCCCTGTTCCTTTTGATTGCAGGTCCGGCCCATGCTGCCACTGAAATTGACATAACCGGTGGGCGCATCACGCCGCTGCCTATTGCCATTTCACCTTTTCTCGCGGGCAGCGGGGCTGAAGAGGCGGGTGGGACCATCACCGAGGTCATCACCAACAATCTTGGCCGCTCGGGTTATTTTGCACCCCTGCCGCCATCATCGTTCATCGAACAGATTTCAAGCTTTGAGCGCGAGCCGCGCTTTGCCGACTGGCGGCAGATTCAATCGAAAGCCCTGGTCACCGGCCGGGTATTCATGGATGGGGCCAAGGTGCGCGCTGAATTCCGGCTCTGGGATGTCAACACCCAGCAGCAACTCGCCGCCCAGCAGTTCACGGCTTCGTCCAAGAACATGCGGCGCATCGGCCATCTCATATCCGATGTGATCTATCAGCAGATGACCGGCATTGAGGGCTACTTCGACACCCGCGTGGTGTTTGTCGATGAGACCGGCCCCAAGGATCAGCGCATCAAGCGCCTCGCCATCATGGATCAGGATGGGTTCAACCCCCGCGCCCTGACTGATGGAAAAGAGCTGGTGATCACGCCGCGCTTTTCGCCCAATGCGCAGGAGATCACCTACATGTCCTTCGGCAACGCGACACCGCGGGTCTATCTCCTCAACATCGACACCAAGCAGCGGGAGATTGTCGGCGAATTTCCCAATATGAGTTTCTCGCCCCGCTTTTCGCCCGATGGGCAGAAGGTCATCATGAGTTTGCAGGATGGCGGCAATTCCAACATCAACGAGCTGGATTTGCGTTCGCGCAGCCTGCGGCCACTCACCAACATTCCCGCCATCAACACAGCTCCCAGCTATTCGCCCGACGGCGCGCAGGTCGTTTTTGAATCAGACCGTGGCGGCACCCAGCAAATTTATGTGATGGGGGCGGATGGCTCCGGCCAGAATCGCATCAGCTTCGGTCAAGGCCGCTATTCAACGCCGGTGTGGTCACCCGATGGCCAATACATCGCTTTCACCAAGCAGGCTGGCGGGCGCTTTGCCATTGGAGTGATGAAACCCGATGGCTCAGGCGAGCGCATTTTGACAGAAGGTTTTCACAATGAAGGTCCTACCTGGGCCCCCAATGGCCGGGTCTTGATGTTCTTCCGCGATTCACCCGGCAGCTCCGGTGGCCCGCAGCTCTGGTCGGTGGATGTGACCGGCTACAACGAGCAGCAGGTGCCCACCCCGCAATTTGCCTCTGACCCCGCTTGGTCACCAAGGCTTAACTAAGTTTGTTCTAAATTTAGACAGTTCACACAACAGGAAACCGAAATGAACAGTTCAGTGAGTATCAAGCTTGTCATGGCCCTCTGCTGCGTTCTTGCAGTGGCCGGCTGCTCCAAGAAGAGCACCCCCGATCTCCTTGCCGCCAATGGCGGCATTGGTGTTGCCGCCCCCGGCAGCGAAAAGGATTTTGCCGACAATGTCGGCGACCGGATCTATTTCTCCGAGGACCAGTCCACGATTGTGGGCGAATCGCGTGATGCCCTGCTCAAGCAGGTGGCCTGGCTCAAACAATATCGCAATGTGGACGTACAGATCGAGGGCCACGCCGACGAGCGTGGAACGCGCGAATACAACATCTCCCTCTCCGCCCGCCGCGCCAGCGCCACCAAAAGTTTCCTGATTTCGCAGGGAATCGACAAAGGGCGCATCTCCACCATCGCTTATGGCAAAGAGCGTCCGGCGGAACTTTGTGATGCTGAGCAATGCTGGTCACAAAATCGCCGCGCTGTCACCGTCATAACCACCGGTGCCAAGACCAGTTAAGGTCTGGCCCCTTGCAGGAGCAGTTTGCCATGATATCGCGTTTGGGCCGTTTCAGGATTGCGGTGGTCTGTTGTTGTTTTTTGGCACTCGCTGCCTGTTCCAAGAAAAACACGCCTGATCTTGAAGCGGGCGGACCCAGCGCCGGGGTTGCCAGCCCGGGGTCTGAACAGGATTTTGCGGTCAATGTCGGCGACCGGATTTATTTTCTGGAAGACCAGTCAACCTTGACGGAGGAATCCCAGGAAACCTTGCGGAAACAGGCGGAATGGCTCAGCCAGTACGGTAAGGTCTCCGTCCAGGTAGAGGGGCATGCCGACGAGCGCGGCACCCGTGAATACAATATTTCCCTTTCCGCCAGGCGGGCCACGGCGATGCGCGATTTCCTCGTCGCGCGCGGCGTCAAGGCCAGCCGGGTGGCTTCCATTGCTTACGGCAAGGAGCGCCCCGCCGCCCTGTGCGATGCCGAGCAGTGCTGGTCGCAGAACCGCCGCGCCGTGAGCGTGATCACGGGTGGCGCAAATTAGCCACACTCCCAGAACTTTTTTTCGCAGCCTCAATTTTACCGCCTTTGCGGTTCACCCGAAGGCCATCACGACATATTGCAAATGGTGTCTGGCATGTTGAAATTCCTGAAATGTTCTGTAGCCGTCGCAATTATCTGCCTGGCCAGTCCGGCAATTTCCCAATCGGCCTCCGATACAGCGGTGCGCATGGGCCAGATCGAAGAGCAGATGCGGCTGCTGATGGGGCAGGTGGAGGAACTGACCTTCGAAGTCAAGCAGTTGAAAGGCCAGCTTGGCAAGGATGACACCAATGTGGTGGAAAAGCCTCTGAAGCCCCGGAAATTCGCCATCGAGCAGAGCCCCAATGACGCTCTGGTTGAGCAGCAGGCGCTGGCCCCGGTTGAGGAAGGCCAGGTGTTCCGGAAAACTGAAATTGACGAGACCGGCGCTGAACAGGAGATTATCATCAAGAAGGCTCCCGGCCCGAAAATCCTGGGGTCGCTTAACGAGTCTGATGGCGGCTTTCAGGGCCAGTTACTGGTGGCCCCCGCCCAGCAGGAACCGGGCGCTGATGCCGGTCTGGTTCAACAAGTGCCGGCCGAAGACAATATGAAAGTGGTCGCGCTTTCCTCTGATTCGCCCGATGCGCTGTATGAGCGTTCGTACGAAAACCTGTTCCGGCGGCGCTTTGGCGATGCGGAATCAGGCTTCCGCGAATTTGTGCAGAAATATCCAGAACACAGCCTTGGCGGGGCCGCGCAATACTGGCTGGGCGAGACCTTCTATTCCCAGCAGGATTACCGTCAGGCCGCAGAAGCCTTTCTGCTGGGCTACAAGCAATACCCCAAAAGCAGGCGGGCTCCTGACAGCTTGCTGAAGCTTGGCATTTCGCTGGACCGCCTCGGCCAGAAGCAACAGGCCTGCGCGGCCTATGGCTCTGTGACCACGGAATATCCCAAGGCGGTTGAAGCCAGGAAGCGGGCGCAAGCTGCCGCCAAGAATGCTGGCTGTTCCAGCTGACCAGCTGTTTCGCGACATCGCTGGCCAGAATCATGTGGCGCTGGCGGTTTCAGGCGGATCCGACTCCATGGCCATGCTGCGCCTTGCCGTGCGGGCGCTGCGGGTAAAGCTCAGTGTGCTGACGGTAAATCACGACCTGCGGCCAGAAGCGGCCCTGGAGGCTGAAAAGGTCAGGGAATGGACCACAGCCCTGGGCATTGAGCACCACACGCTGGTGTGGTCTGCGCCGCAGCCCGCGCAATCAAAAGCCAGAACTGCCCGCTATGATCTGATGGCCGACTGGTGCGAGGCCCATGCTGTGTCTTGGCTGCTCACCGCCCATACCCTTGATGATCAGGCCGAGACCGTGCTGATGCGCCTTGCGCGCACCGCCAGTCTTGACAGCCTTGCCGGGATTCCCCGCTTGGGCCATTGGCGCGCCATCCGGTTGCTGCGTCCGCTGTTGTCAGAACGGCACCAGACCTTGCGCGACATGCTGCGGGGTCTGGGGCAGCAATGGGTCGAAGACCCCTCGAATGAGGATGAGCGCTATGAGCGGGTGCGCATTCGCAAGGCCCTGCCGCAATTGGCGGCGCTTGGCATTACGGCTGAATCTTTAAGCGAACTGGCAGCGCAAGCGACTCAGGCTGTCCACGCCTTGTCGTGTGCCGCTGATGATTGGGTGGCTTTGCACGCAAAAGCCCATGACGCTGGCTATTGCGCCATCCCGCGCAATACCTTCGCGGGCCAGACAAAAGTCTTGCAGGCCCGCATTCTGGGCAGGCTGCTGAGCCGCTACGGGGCGGGCCTGGTGCCGGAACCTGCCGAACTGGCGCATCTGGCGGACTGGGCGGCCGAAGGCTCCAGCCGCCGCACCCTAGGTGGCGCCATCATCGCAGCCCGCAAAGCCCATTTGCTGATCGGCCGCGAACCGGGGCGAATCAGCACAGCGCCGGTCATGGTTCCCGCCAGTGGCGAAATGTTCTGGGATGGCCGGTTTACGGTTTGGGCCAAGCCGGGAAGCCAGATAATCCCTGAATTTTGTGCCGGGACAAGCCCAAGACATAAGGATTTTCCCGCCTTTGTGCAGAAGGCGCTGCCAGCCGTTATCATGGCGGGTGGCGGCATATGTATTCCGCATTTGGGGGTGGGATCAGGGGCTGAAGCAGTGTTTCAACCATGATGCTGATCTGGCGCTTGGAAATACTGGCTGGGCAACCTATATGTGGCTTCAATTAGGGAAAGATTTGAGGGTACCGTGAATCAATTTCGAAATGCCGCTGTCTGGGTTGTTATCGCACTTTTGCTGTTTGCGCTGTTCAGCCTGTTTCAAGGCCAGGTCGGCCGCACCGCTCCAGGCGAAGTCAGCTATTCGGAATTTCTCACCAAGGCCAATGCCGGGGCCGTCCAGTCGATCGTCATCACGGGTGAGAACATCGCGGGAAAAATGACCGATGGATCGTCGATTTACACGACGGGGCCCTTCTTGATCTCGGATGAGTTGATCACCGAGCTTCGCAACAAGAACGTGCAAATTACCTACAATGCCGCCAAGGGCGATTCCTTCTTTTCCAACCTGCTGATTTCTCTGCTGCCGGTGCTGCTGCTGGTTGGTGTCTGGATTTTCTTTATCCGCCAGATGCAGTCGGGTTCTGGCAAGGCCATGGGCTTCGGCAAGTCAAAGGCCAAGCTCCTGACCGAGCGCCATGGCCGCATCACTTTTGATGATGTGGCCGGTGTTGATGAAGCCAAGGATGATCTGGTGGAGATCGTCGACTTCCTCAAAGACCCGCACAAGTTCCAGCGCCTTGGCGGCAAGATACCCAAAGGCGCTCTGCTGATTGGCCCTCCCGGCACCGGCAAGACCCTGCTCGCCCGCGCCATCGCCGGCGAGGCCAATGTGCCGTTCTTCACGATTTCCGGTTCGGACTTTGTTGAAATGTTTGTGGGCGTAGGCGCCTCCCGTGTGCGCGACATGTTTGAGCAGGCCAAGAAAAACGCGCCCTGTATCATTTTCATCGACGAAATTGACGCTGTAGGCCGCCACCGCGGCGCTGGCCTTGGCGGCGGCAATGACGAGCGCGAGCAGACGCTCAACCAGTTGCTGGTCGAGATGGACGGCTTCGAGGCCAATGAGGGCGTTATCCTGATTGCCGCCACCAACCGTCCTGACGTATTGGATCCCGCGCTGTTGCGCCCCGGTCGTTTTGACCGGCAGATCATGGTGCCCAACCCTGATGTGGGGGGCCGCGAGAAAATCCTGAAAGTGCATATGAAGAATGTGCCGCTGGCTCCCGATATCGACCCCAAGACCATTGCGCGCGGCACACCCGGTTTCTCCGGGGCTGACCTTGCCAATCTGGTGAACGAGGCCGCACTCCTCGCCGCGCGCCGCAACAAGCGCATGGTGACGCAGTCTGAGTTTGAAGAAGCCAAGGATAAGGTGATGATGGGGCCCGAGCGCCGTTCGCTCGCCATGTCGGAGGATGAAAAGAAGCTCACAGCCTATCATGAAGCAGGTCACGCGCTGGTGGCCATGAGTGTGCCGAAGTCTGACCCAGTGCATAAAGCCACCATTATTCCGCGTGGCCGCGCCCTTGGCATGGTGATGCAATTGCCCGAGGGCGACCGGCTGTCGATGAGCTTCACCCAGATGACCTCGCGCCTTGCCATCTTGATGGGCGGGCGCATTGCCGAGGAAATCACTTTTGGCCGCGACAATGTTACCTCCGGCGCGCAGTCCGATATCGAGCAGGCCACGAAGCTGGCCCGCGCCATGGTCACCCGCTGGGGCTATTCCGAAGAGCTTGGCACGGTTGCTTATGGCGAAAATCAGGAAGAGGTGTTTCTGGGTCATTCCGTGTCGCGCACTCAGAACGTTTCTGAATCCACCGCCAAGAAAATCGATGACGAGGTCAAGCGGCTGGTCAGCGAAGGCTTTGCCACGGCAAGGAAAATCCTCACCGAAAAGAACGCTGATCTGGTCACCCTTGCGCAAGGCCTGCTTGAGTATGAAACCCTGTCAGGGGATGAAATCACCAATCTGATCACGGGAATTCCCCCGAAGCGCGACAATGATGAGGGCGCGCGGAAAGCCAAGCCGCAATCCTCCGTGCCAAGTGCCGGGTCACCTAAGCGCGGCGACGCCCCCGACATGGAACCCCAGCCGCAAAGCTGATGCGCAAGGAATACTTCCGTCCCATCGGCCCGTCTTATGGGGCTGGAAATAGCACAAGCTTCCACGCGGTGGAAATCATCACCCGCGACAATGGTGTTGTTTCACGGCGGATTGAACCCAATCAGTCCCCCTCCCCCCTGTGGGGAGGGCCGGGGTGGCGGTCGCTCCGGCGGGTATCATCTTT
>JANOTU010000639.1:0-6461 GCA_031416515.1 Hyphomicrobiales bacterium | reverse complement strand
CCCATGCGCACATTGTAAGCCGGGTTGGCGGTGAGGACGCCCGTTTTGTAGGGCAGCTTGTAGCGCTTGGCGATCAGCTTGGCGGTGGCCGGCATGATCTGCATCAGGCCTTGCGCGCCCGCCGTGCTGCCAGCTTTTGCATCAAACTCGCTTTCCTGGCGCGACAGAGCATAGACCAGCGCTTTTTCCACCGGTCGGCCCATGGGCTGCCACGCGGGTAGCGCGTTTACCGGATAGGCCCAGGTATCGATATCGACATTGAACTGGGCGGCGGCCTTGGCCAGGCGCAGCGCCATGGTGGTGCCGCCGTGCCTGGCGACAATGGCGGCGACGGCGTTCATCTCGTCAACGGTCTTGAAGCGGGCGGCCAGGGCCCACAGGAACATGGGAAGATCGCGCTTGTCGCCCGCTTCGGCGATCAGCTTGAAGGCGCGCATCACTTCATCATTGTCCACTTTGGCCCGCGCAGCGGCAGAGGCATCGCCCTTGTTGATGGTTTCCGGCACCTTGCCAAGGCCGATTTCCTCGCGCGCCAACTGGCCGTAATAGACCGTCGAATACTGGGCTGCCTCTTGGTAAGCGTCCCTGGCCATGGCGGATTTGCCCAACTCCGCATAGCTGCGCCCTAGCCAGTAATTGGCGCGGGCCTTTTCAGTGTGGGTGGTGGAAAGCACTGTCTGTTTGGTGAAATGCGCCAGCGCCTTTTCCGGCTGCTTGAGTTGCCGAAGCGCCAGCCAGCCCGCCAGGAACTCGCCCTCAATGGCGCCGTCGCCAGCCTTGAGGCCATGCTTTCTGGCGATGTCATAGGCCGTGGCAGCGCCACCACGATATTTCCGCGCCATCGTTCCCCGCGCCACGCCGCGCCGCTCAGCCAGCCAGGCCTGCGCATCGCCCATGGCTTCGGCGTCTCCGGGAATGCCGGCCAGCACCTCGCGGGCCTTTTCAAGCTTGTCGAGCTTGCGGTAATAACGCACCAGCGCATACTTCATGCCGACCTGGCTGCGCATGGCAGGAGAAAGCCTGGCATATTGCTTGTCAGCCCCGCGCACCCCCCGGATCAACTCCTGGGCCACATTGGCGGCGCGCTGGTGATCCTTGTCGAGGCGCTTTGAAGCGCGGATCGCCGCGTTGGTTTCCTGGGCAAAGATGAGACGCCACATGCGCGACTTGTAATCGCCAGCGCCAAGCTGGGGCTTGAATTCCTGGGTGATGGCTTTTTCCAGCTCGGGCTCAATTTCGGCATTGTTCCAGGCCAGCTGCAGCATTTTGACAGCGCCGGGCCGGTCGCCGCTGGCCAGTCTCGCCCGCGCCAGGGCCAATGCGCCCTCGGCGGTGATGGGGGAGCGATTGAGGAAATGGTTCATGATGAGCGGCGTTGGCTCGTTGTTTGAGTAGAGGGTGCGCTCAGCCCGCTTCAGCAAGGAATCAGCCAACGGCCATTTGGGCGCAGCGGCAAGGAAATCCATAATACGAGAATAGCCCGCTTCCTTGGGATGATCGCGCAGGTAAAACAGTTCGATGAGCTTGATTGCGGCCTCGTCGCGGGTGATATCAGCCAGTGGGCCTGCTTCCATGAAGTTGCCGGAGAGCGCCATTCTGGTGGCTTGAATGGCGCGGGAGGAGACCTGGGGTTCTGCCAGCACGGGCGCTGCCAGCGCGCTGGCGCTCAGCAGCGCTGCGAATAGGAAACCGATTGGCTTTGGGTGATTCATCAACAACATACCTTTATTTTGCATAATTGGCGCATGAGGGCAAATCGACAGGGTTGCCGCTTATGGCGCTACGGTCTATGAGACTGAGGGCTAGAATAGGTCCTTATGGTTTCCAAGTCATTACCGGAGTTTTAACGTGGCGTTACGTGGTTCAAATCCAGCCCTCATTACCCCCATGAAGAATGGCGCGGTCGATGAGGCGGCATTCCGCAAGTTGGTCAACTGGCAGATTGCCGAGGGCAGTCATGGCCTGGTGCCGGTCGGCACCACGGGTGAAAGCCCCACCTTGACGGCTGAAGAGCACAAGGCGGTGACCGAAATCTGCATCGCCGAGGCCAGGGGCCGGGTGCCGGTGATTGCCGGCACAGGTTCCAATTCCACCGCCGAAGCCATCATGTATACACAACACGCCAAGCGGGCGGGAGCGGATGCAGCCCTTGTGGTGGTGCCCTATTACAACAAGCCAACCCAGGACGGCCTCTACGCCCATTTCAAGGCCATCGCCGACGCGGTGGATATTCCGATCCTGGTTTATAATGTGCCGGGCCGCACGGTCGCCAATATTTCGGTGGAAACCCTCGCCCGCCTCGCCGCCGACTGCCGCAATATTGTCGGCACCAAGGACGCTTCCGCTGATTTGACCCGCCCCTCGCGGCAGCGGCTGATGTCGGGCGCTGACTTCATCCAGCTTTCGGGCGAGGACGGCACGGCCCTGGGTTTCAACGCCCATGGCGGCGTGGGCTGCATTTCCGTCACCGCCAATGTGGCGCCCAGGCTTTGCGCTGAACTGCAGGAAGCGACTTTACGCGGCGATTACGGTGCTGCCCTTGAATTGCAAGACCGGCTGATGCCGCTGCATCATGCGCTGTTTGTGGAAACCAGCCCAGGCCCGGTCAAATACGCCGCCAGCCTGCTTGAAATCTGCTCTGCCGAAGCCCGGCTTCCCATGGTGCCCGTCAATGAGGCCACCAGGAAAGTGGTGCGCGAGGCCATGATCCATGCCGGGTTATTGAACTGAGATGTCAGCCAAAAGCGGCGGAGCCAAGCTTGCGCGCAAGGAATCCGGCATCAAGGTCATCGCCGACAACCGGCGGGCGCGCTATGATTATGAAATCATGCAGGTCTTCGAGGCCGGCATTGCCTTGCAGGGTTCCGAGGTAAAGTCACTCCGCAGTGGCCGCACCAATCTGGCTGAGGCCTACGCCGCCATGAAGGGCGGCGAGCTGTTCCTGATCAACTCCAACATCCCCGAATACCGCGAAGCCAACCGTTTCAACCACGAACCCAAACGCCCGCGCAAACTGCTTTTGCACAAGAAAGAAATCGACAAGCTCTCCAACGGCGTCTTGCGCGAGGGCCTGACCATTGTGCCCCTCAAAATGTTCTTCAACTCCCGCGGTCGCGCCAAGGTCGATATCGCCCTGGCCCGCGGCAAAAAACTCCACGACAAGCGCGAAGCCATCAAGGAACGCACCTGGAACCGGGAGAAATCAAGGATCATGCGGGACAGGGGTTGATGCAGAGGGCACCTCAGGATGAGGGGAATCGCCCTGGAGAGGTGAAGGATGGTCATGATGCAGCATCTCGTTGGCTCCACGCTTCCCAATGCGGAGTTACCCGCCACTGATGGCACTACCGTCAATCCCGCCCACCTCAAAGGCCGCGCCGCTATCTTCTGCTTTCCTTATACCGGCAGGCCCGGCGTGGCTGATCCACCCGACTGGGACAACATCCCCGGCGCGCATGGCTCAACAGCGCAGGCGCAAGCCTATTCAAGGCTTTATGACAGTTTCACGACTCAAAATGTGAGGCTTTTTGGGTTGAGTTTTCAGGACACTGCCTGGCAAATGGAATTCGTCCGACGCCAGCATTTGCGATTTTCCTTACTGTCGGATGCAGGCCGGGACTTTGCAACCGCCCTGGCCCTGCCGGTTTTCACTGCTGGCCAGCACACTTACCTCAAGCGCCTGACTCTGATTGTGAGCGACGGTGTGATTGTGGCGTTACGGTTTCCCGTCCCTGTTCCAGAAAATGATGCGGCAGAAACCCTGGCGCTGCTTCAGGCCAGATAGGCTCTCACCGCCGCGAACACACCCTCAAACATCGCCGGCGTCAGGACGCGGGTGTTGGTGTTGTAGCGCGAGCAATGATAGCTGTCGAAAAGCTGAAGGCCTCCTTCCTTCCTTCCCCCCTTGCGGGGGAAGGTGGCGCGTAGCGCCGGATGAGGGGGCGGTTCAGCCAGGACAACTGCCGATGGGACTCGGCTCCCCGCCCCCTCATCCGACGTCACGCTTCGCGTGCCGCCACCTTCCCCCGCGAGGGGGGAAGGGAAGGAGAGATAATGCACAGCGCCGTGGCCGAAAGGGTTGGCGGATTTTCTTGCGGCTAGCGCCGTCAAGGTCGCGTCATGGGCGATTTTGCCAAGGGCCACGATGGCGCGGAGGCGGGGCAGGGCGGCGATTTGGTTTACGAGATATGAATTGCAGGTCTTGATCTCGGCGGGTGTCGGCTTGTTTTCCGGTGGCACACAGCGCACCGCATTGGTGATGCGGGTGCGGATCAGCGTGAGGCCGTCAGCTGGATCAGCGCCAAACACACCCCTGGCGAAACCAAACTTGATCAGAGTGCCATAAAGCAGCTCGCCGGCGAAATCGCCGGTGAAGGGTCGGCCGGTGCGGTTAGCCCCCCTCACCCCCGGCGCCAATCCGACAATCAGCAGCTCGGCATCCGCATCGCCAAAGGAAGGAACCGGCGCGTTGAACCAGCCAGGTTCAGCTTTGCGCTGGGCATGACGATACTCAACCAGCCGCGGACAGAGCGGGCAATCGCGGCCCGGATCAGATATCCGCAAAATCCTCGAAGCTTTCTTTGGGCGCGGCGGCGTGGGGCAGGCGCTCGCGCTGGCGCTCGCCGGGATCGCGGCCTATCTCATCGCGCAAATCCGCCAGATCAATGAACTGGTCGGTTTGGCGGCGCAGATCATCGGCGATCATCGGTGGCCTCGTCGTCAGGGTTGAAATCACTGAAACGCGCCGCCCCTTGGCCTGCACGGCGGCAACGAGCGAGCGAAAATCGCCATCGCCGGAAAACAGCACGATATGATCAAGATTGTCGGCAAGCTGCATCACATCGATGGCCAACTCGACATCCATGTTGCCCTTGATCTTGCGGCGGCCCATGGAATCAGTGAATTCCTTGGCCGGCTTGGTCACCACCTTGTAGCCGTTGTAATCGAGCCAGTCGATCAAGGGCTTGATTGGGGAATATTCCGCGTCATCCAGAAGCGCTGTATAGTAATGAGCGCGAATGAGGCGTGAGCGCTTGCGGAAATAGCCCAGCAGACGTTTGTAGTCGATATCAAAACCCAGGGTCTTGGCGGTGGCATAAAGATTGGAGCCATCAATAAACAGGGCAACACGCTCATCAGGATAAAAATTCATCGCTAAAATCTCCGGATCGGTTAAGACCCCGCTTTTATGCCCACACCCTCACCCGCTCAAGCGAAATCATGATCATTGTCGCCCTCGGCAGCAACCAGACGGGAAACTGGGGCAACCCGGAAGAAACGGTCAGACGCGCATTGCTTGAATTGGACTGTAGCGGCGTTAGAGTTCTCAAGGCTTCGCGCCTGATACTGTCGGCTCCGTTCGGCAAAACCAATCAACCAGCCTTCGTCAATGGCGTGGCGCGGGTTGCAACCCATCTGCCGCCGCAAGCGCTGATGCAAAGACTGCACATGGTTGAACGTCAGGCGGGGCGGAAACGCAACTTACGCTGGGGGCCGCGCACCCTCGATCTTGACCTCATCGACTATCATGGCCTGGTGCGGCGCTCAACGCTCGTAACTCCGCATCCCGGCGTGGCAAGCCGCATTTTCGTGCTCAAGCCCCTGGCCGAACTGGAACCATCCTGGCGGCATCCCGTTTTACATCAGTCAGCAGCAATGCTGCTGCGCAGGCTTGACGCGAAGGGCGAAGGCGGGGAATTATGAGAGCATGAAGGTGAGCATCGTAAAATTCTTCTGCATGGTCTTTGCAGTCTGCGTTCAAACTGGCCTCGCGCATGCGGCAGCAAATCTGCCTGCCGACCTTCAGATCTTCGGTGGCCTGCTCGGCAGCGATGTTGCGCCCGAAGCACCCATGCCGGAGATCACCCCGCGCCCCGGCCTGAAAATTGCCTTTCAATCAACTCACGCCCCGGGCACGGTGCTGGTGCGCACCGCTGATCGCAAACTTTATTATGTGTTGAGCCCAGCCGAGGCGATTGAATATCAGGTGGGTGTGGGCCGCGAGGGCTTCCAGTGGTCTGGCGCCGACATAATTTCGCAAAAATCCGAATGGCCGGAGTGGCGGCCACCGTTGGAAATGATTGAACGTGAAGCCGCCAATGGCCGCTACATTCCTGATTATGTGCGCGGCGGCCCCGGCAATCCGCTGGGGGCCCGTGCCATTTATATTGGCGACACGCAGTTTCGCATCCATGGCACCACCGAGCCCGACAGCGTCGGCCGCGCTGTCTCATCCGGCTGCATCAGGCTGCGCAATGAGGATGTGGTCGATCTCTATAACCGGGTGGACATCGGGGCTTTGGTCATTGTGGAATAGTCTTTGCGGCAATAACCAAGCCTTAACCTAAACAAGTCATTATCCGTATTGTCAGTTTGTAGCGGAGTTTGGGTATGACGACTTATTTTCCTCGTGGCGCACAGCGCTTTTCCAAGTCAAATTGTTTGCTTACAGTGGCCGCAGG
>JANOTU010000638.1:0-2401 GCA_031416515.1 Hyphomicrobiales bacterium | reverse complement strand
AGAACGGCCGCAGGCTTGCCGCGATCCCTGGTGATCAGCACAGGCTCGCAATCCTCGCTCACCCGGTCGAGGTTGGCGGCGAGGTTCTTGCGGAATTCACTGTAAGAGGTGGAGCGCATGGCTTTTATGTACGTGTTCAAGTACCTGATTGCAAGCCTGAAGCGCCGAGCGCCGCCACGATCTCCGCTCCGGTGAGAAGGTCGGCGTATTTTTGGCCCATGTCGAAGAGATTGGCGGCGTGCGGGTCCAGCGCCCGGTCGCCCACGCAATCGCTGGCGACGATGGGGCGGTAGTTCAGGCTCATCGCATCCACCACGCTGGCGCGCACGCAGCCGCTGGTGGTGCAGCCCGCGACGACCACAGTGTCAACGCGGCTGGCGGTGAGCACCGTTCCAAGATGGGTCGCAAAAAACGCCGAAGCTTGCGTCTTGCGGATGATGACTTCGCCTGGGCGGGGTTCAAGCGCGCGGACGATTTGGCTGGCGGGCGCGCGTTCGGTGAGATCCCGCAGGCGCGGCGCCTTCTCGCACCACACCCCGCAATCCGAGCCATCATCGGCATAGACAATGCGGGTGAAGATGACGGGTAGTCGCCGCGCCCGGAAAAATGCCAGCAGCGGGACAGTGGCCGACACCGCATCGGCGATATTGCCGCCGCCCAGAAGATTGGGATCAACAAAGCCGGTGACGAAATCAACCACCAGTAACGCAGACGATCTGCCAAAGCCGGTTTTCTGGCCAAATTTTTGTTGTTGATAGATGTCAACATTGGTCATGGGTTGCCTTCCCGGTGCTGGCCATGGCCGATCCTATCGCCTTTTCCATTGGTTGATAACTGGCAGCGTTCGCAGCCTTTGACGCGGCAATCCAGGCATCGGGCTGCAACTTGGTGAGATCGATCTTGTGTCCGGCTCGTTCTGCCAGGAGCTTGAGATACTGCAGTTGTGTCCGCCCGTTTCCTTCGCGGAATGGATGGACATGATTGACGTCGCCGATGATAACGCTGGCATGCTTGGCGAATTGCGCCACGCTCATTCCCTTGAAGTATCGGCCAGCGACAATGCGCTTGTGCACGTCCGCCATGCCGGTCACGATATATTGCCGAAACTGAAACTGCTCTCCCCCCTTGGAAATTTCAACGGCGCGGATTTGACCCGCCCAGTCATAGACATCCTGAAAGAGATGATGATGAATGGCCTTCAGGTGGGCGAGGTCGAAATCGCCGGGCGGAACTCCCTGACGGATTCTTTCCAGAACGTATCGGCGTTCTTGCTTGTCCAATCGCCCTTGATCAAGGATGCCAAACTTGTTCTTGAGAACATTGGTGCCCGCATACACATACGGGTCATCGCTCATTCAGCGGCTTGGGTTTTCAGCCGGTTACGGGATTCTGCGCGGAGATAGGCCAAGCATTCTTCGTGGGACCACCGCTCTCGCTCAAACATCTCAAACATGGCGATGTCTTCAGCATCAAGCGGATTGCCTTCGATCTCCTGGAGCTTCATGGCTTCCAGGCGCCTTTGGCGGGTGATCTCCACTTCCTGGGGGGTCAGTTTCATGGACCGAACATATCACAGATGGCCGAAAAAATCCATCACTTCGGTTTCGTCACCCGCCTCGAAGTAAGGTTGATCCGGCCTCCATCTTTCAGCAAGGTTGAAGTGCCGGAAAGCACGCGGTCGATGCCGTGATAGCTGAGGCGGGAGGGGCCGCCCATGACGAGGACATCGCCGGAGGTGAGTTTGAGGGTTTCGGTTTTACCGCCGCGGGTTTCAGCCCCGATGCGGAAAATGGCGGTGTCGCCGAGTGAGATAGACACGACGGGGGCGGAGAAATCCTCTTCATCGGCATCCTGGTGCAGGCCCATTTTGGCCCCCTCGCGGTAGTGGTTCACCAGACAGGCTTCTGGCGGAAACGGGTAGTCCGCCACAGCGCGCCAGATGGCCATAATGGCTGCGGGGATGGCGGGCCAAGGCTTGCCCGTATCGGGGTGGGTGGGCTGGTAACGGTAGCCGGAGCGATCGGAGACCCAACCCAGGACCCCGAGATTGGTCATGCGCACGGTGAAGGGCCTGCCGGAGCGGGGCATGACGGGGATGAACAGCGGGGCTTCGGCCACACAAATGCGCAAGTCTTCAACCAGACGGCGCTGGGCGTCCTCGTTCAGATAGCGCGGATAATATTTCAGGCCTTGGCGCATTGCAGTGCGCATTTCATATGGTATTGAGGGCCAACTCAAGGAGGGAATCTCATGAAACAGTGCAAGCTCATTCAGAATGGCGCGGGATTTCACGGCAAGCAGGGGCTGGATTATTTCTCCGGCGTCTCAGCGGAATCGGCTGGCTCGGAAGCGATCTGCATGCATATTGTGGTGATCCCGCCCGGTGCCTCGGCCAAGGCCC
>JANOTU010000637.1:0-4685 GCA_031416515.1 Hyphomicrobiales bacterium | reverse complement strand
CCGCCCCAGGATGTCATGCCAGCCTTCACCACGGCAAGAAACGCCGCCGCAGGTGCTGTGCCGAGGAAAACATCCGCGCCACCCACCACGACCGTCACGAATGCTTCCATGATGAAAGTGGCTCCCATGCTTGGCACCATGGTCATGGTGGGCGCATAGAGGCCGCCAGTGAGGCCTGCGAGCGCAGCGCCTATGCCAAAGGTCAGCGCATAGACCCGGCGCGTATCAACGCCCAAAGCATTGGCCATGTGCGGCACCTGGATGGTGGCGCGCGCCAGCACGCCAAAGCGGGTCTTGTTGAAGACCAGATAGAGCGCCACGAGCACAAGCACCGCCGCCGCCATCAGCACCAGCCGGTAATTGGAATAGGAAAGCCCACCGACGCTGAAACTGCCAAGCGGGGTGCCCACCCCTTGCATGGTGGGGCCAAACAGAATGAGCGTGCCTTGCGAGGCGATGAGACTGACGCCCCAGGTGGCGAGGATGGAATCAAGCGGCCGGGAGTACAGATTTCGGATCACCAGGCGTTCGAGAATAATTCCCACCACCCCTGCGAAGGCGCTTCCCGCCAGAATGGCCAGGGGGAGGGGCACACCGGCGCGCACCGCGAACACGGTGACATAGGCTCCGCACATGATGAATTCGCCGTGCGCCAGATTGATCACACCCATCATGCCGAAAATGACCGCGAGCCCGCATGCCGAGAGCACGAGAAATGCGAAGGCATCGCCGAACTGGTAAAATGAAGCGAAAAGAAAGCCCATGAGTTCCCACTAACGAAAAAAAAGGTGAGCGAAGGACCGCCTTCGCTCACCGCTGCTGGTTTACTTGGGGGGCGGGCTTGACGGGGTGTACTGCGCGGAGGGATCAGACTTGGTCAGATCGCAGCCGGCTTCGCCCAGCCAGTATGGCTTGATGTCTTCCCAGACCTTGGGAAACTCAATGCCATGCTTGTCATTGACCTTGGCCAGGAAGATGGTGTGCGACATGTGCTGGCTCTTGGGGTCGAGGCAAACCTTGCCGGACGGCCCGTCAAAACACACATCGCCCTTGGCGATGACCGCGCGCAGGTCATCGCGCTTGGTCGAGCCATTGGCGCGCTCGACAAGCTGCTTGTAGAGGTTCATGGCGATGTAGGAGTTGGCGGCTTCCTGGTTGACATAAGGCTCGTTGGGGAACTTGGCCTTGAAGCGGGCGAGGAAGTCCTTGCTGGCGGGCGTGTCGACCTCTTCGATATAGTTGGTCGTCACATACATGTTGGCAAGGCTGGGAGGCGTGAAGCGCTTGTGCTCATAGCCTTGGCCCACATTGACGGAAGACGCCATCGGCAAGCCGACATTGGCGGAGGCCGCCTGCTCATAGTAGGAGGCCTGGGCGGAGCCCACCAGAAGCGTCACGACAAATGACGGCTTGGCGGTCTGGATATTCTGGATGGACTGCGAGAACTGCGAGACGCCGAGTGGAATGAATTCCTCGCCAGCCATGGTGCCGCCGTTCTCCTTGACGATGTTGCGCACCCATTCAGCCGAAATCTGGCCAAAGTTATAGTCAGCGGCAAGGGTGTAGACGTTCTTGCCGTATTTCTCCATCATCCAGGGGATGAGGGTCGAGAACTGCTGCTCGGGCACAGCGCCCGTGACAATCATGTTGGCATCGCAGACGCCGCCTTCATACTGGTTGTTGTAGAAGGCAAGGCCGTCGAACTGGTTGACGATGGGGCGATAAGCCTCGCGCGAGGCCGACGAGAAGCCCGCGAACACCACATCCACCTTGTCCTTCTGAAGGACGCGGCGCATGAATTCCTGGTAGCGGTTGTTGTCGGACTGCGTGTCATAGGGCACGAGCTCGATCATGCGTCCAGCAATCCCGCCGGCCTTGTTGATCTCTTCGGCGGCGAGTTCAATGGCATGGACCTTGACCATGGTGGCGGCGGCGAAATCGCCGGACTGGTCTTCGAGAACGCCGATCTTGATGGGATCAGCGGCATAGGCGCTGGACAGGGTCGTGACGGCACACAAGAGTGCGGCAGCACCCAAGGTTCGAAAATGGCTGGATTTCATCTTGGTAACTCCTCATTATTGGGATGTATCTGCGCGTCGTGTTCCCTGGAACTCCACACTCTTTTCATCCGCGCCAGGGAGCGCGCGGATGAACATCTCGCAATAATCCTCAAGGCTGAGCCGCTGGCGCATGGCTTCGCGCCGCAGCCGGTCATAGGCCTGGTCCTCATCACCGCCATTGGCCTTCATGACCGCAACGATGGCCTTGACCAGGTAGCGCCGTCCGCGGCGTCTCTTGTCATGGTCCTCAAGGCGCTGCATGAGGGCGCGGCGGCAGCGGAATTCATTGACGCCAACAAACAACGCCGAATAGACCGAGCCGCCATGCACCGGTTTGCGCAGCGTGGCCGTGGCGCCCAGGCGCATCAGCGACTTCAACCGGCTTGGCGCCCCGACGCCGACGATGCCAATCACCGGCGGCAATGACAGCTTGTGGCCGGCGGGAGGCTCAATGGTCACATTGAGATCAGAGTCGATGAACAGGACATCCTGATCCTCATGGAGTTTGGCCATATCAAGCTGGACGCCGCCGTCGACGATCTCAGGGTAGAATGGCACCAGGCCGAGCTTGAGCAGATTCACTTCAAGCTGGAGCACAGCAGACTTGGCATCGGTAACGATGACGGCCCGGTAGCCCACAAAATTCTGGATGAGGCGGGGCTCCATCATGACACCAACCGCAGGCTGGACGGCTGCGGATGCTCGGCGTAACGCGGCGTGCTTTGCACCAGATAGGGATCTGGCAGCACCGGTTGGCGGGCCGCGAAAACCACCTCAAAGCGCCCGGAGCCAGTGGATTTTCCAATGCGCGGCGTCAGGCAGGCATGGCTGGTTTCCGCGTCGATCCAGACCGTGCCTTGCGGGGCCTCAAGGCGCTGCCTGGAAACAGCGGCGCGCACCGCCCCCACATCATCGCTTCCCGCCGATGCAATCGCGGCAGCCAGAAGCTTCACCGCGTTGTAAGAAGCCTCCGCATCTGCCGACACACACGGGCCAGACGGATAAAGCCGGTCATAGGCCGCGACAAACGCCTGGTTGGTGTCCGTGTCGATGCTGGAAAAATAGACACTTGAGCTGATGTGACCATCCATGGCGCAAGCACCAATTTCCGCCAGCTCAGGCTCTGAGAGGCTGCAACTGGCAACAGGAATTTCCTTTGGCTGATCAATGCCGCGCGCCTCGCAGGCGGCCCGGAAATCGCGGTAGAACTGATAGGAACTGGTGCCGATCAATGTGTTGAAGACGAAATCAGGGCGGGACTCGATGATGGCGGCGATCAGCGTGGAATGATCCGTCTTGCCCACGGCAAAATAACGCTCGGCGACGACGGAGCCGCCCGAGGCTGCCAGTCCCTCGCGCAGGATGCGGTTGTTCTCCCAGGCCCAGATATAGTTTGAGCCAACGCAATAGGCCTTCTTGCCGGTATTGGCGGTGAGATAGCTGATCAGCGGAATGATGTGCTGGTTGGGCGCGGCGCCGGTGTAGATCACATTGTTGGAGCTCTCAAAACCCTCGTAATGCGAGGGATACCAGAGCAGCGCATCTTGCTTTTCGAAATTAGGGATCACATCCTTGCGGCTTGACGACGTGTAGCAGCCCACGACATGGCGGATGCCGCTGCCGATCAGGGCAGCGCTGAGCGCATCATACTGGCCAAGATCACCTGCCGGATCGGCGATGACGGGTTCCAGGTGAAAATTGTGGATGCCACTGTGGTTGATTTCCGCAAACGCCAACATCGCTCCATTGCGCATGGAACGCGAAACCACGCCATATGGCCCGCTGTTCGAAAACAGGACTCCGATGCGGTAGCGCGCTACTTCCATGTCTCCCTCGAGCCTTTGGACCCGGCTGTGCGGGCAACTTTGCCCCTTAAAAACATGAATGAAGTATCGACCGTCACCGGGCGCAATTGCCCAGCGCTTATATTTTATCCAAACCCGCCGCTTGTCAAGAACTCATTGCTGGCGATCAGGGCGATTCAGTAAACTGCGCGCAGGCCAACGGATCAGTCAGAATTACTGGGTCCCCCCAACCCTCAGGGTGAGGGAGTGAGAGTATGCCGCACCCTGGCTGGCGATGTCCGGTCAACCCAATTCGTCAAAACACGCCAATGCCTTGGAAGCGTAGACAGCGCCGGGGCCGCCCGCCATCTCAACGGCGACGGCCAGCATTTCGATGAGCTCCTCGCGGGTGGCGCCGTGCTTTTTGGCGGCGGCGGTGTGGTAGATGATGCAGTCATCGCAGCGGGTGGCGACGGAAATGGCGACGGCAGTGAGCTCCTTGAGCGCCGGCGACAGTTTACCGGGGCGCATGGCGGCGTCGACCAGGGATTTGAAGCCCATCATGGTTTGCTTGTCGGCCTTGAACAGGGAAGCGAGACCTGCATTGACGGCGTCGAGTTTCAGCTTTGCATCGGGCATGGGATTTTTCCTTTTGTTGTGTCAGGCGAGAAACGCGGCTGCTTCACTGTTGAACCTGGCAGGGTTTTCAAAGAACATGAAGTGGCTGCCGCCTTCGGCCTCTGTGAAGTTTGAAACCCTGGCATTGGGATTGACGGCGGCGATCCATTCCTGTGACGCAGCCGAAAAAATGCTCTTGTGACCGCCCACCACCAGGCTCGGC
>JANOTU010000636.1:0-6687 GCA_031416515.1 Hyphomicrobiales bacterium | reverse complement strand
ATGCAAGCCGAGGTTCCGGTGCTGCCCGGCGACACAGCGGATACGCTGGCTGCGCGCGTCCTCCGGCAAGAACACCGGATTTATCCCCAAGCGCTGGCGATTGTGGCGGGCGCGCTTTCCCGCTAACAGACCGGCATGCATAATCCTCTTTCCATCATCATTGACACCGACCCCGGCCAGGACGACGCTGTTGCCATTCTTCTGGCGCTGGCCTCGCCCGAATTTGAAGTTCTCGGCATTACCGCGGTTGCCGGCAATGTGCCGCTGGCGCTGACGCAAGTGAATGCCCGCAAGAGTTGCGAGCTGGGCGGCAGGCCCGATATCAAAGTCTTTTCTGGTGCCATTCGTCCCCTGGTGCGGAATCTGGTCACCGCCGAGCATGTGCATGGCAAGACGGGGCTCGATGGCCCGGTGCTGCCGGATCCCAAAATGCCGCTGCAAAAGCAATACGCGGTTGACTTCATCGTCGAGACGCTGATGGCGCGGGACGCAGGCACGGTGACTCTGTGCGCGCTTGGGCCCCTTACCAACATTGCAACTGCCCTCAACCGCGAGCCCCGAATTGCTTCGCGCATTGCCCGGATTGTCGCCATGGGCGGCGGCTTCTTTGAGGGCGGCAATGTGACGCCAGCGGCGGAGTTCAATATTTATGTTGATCCGCAGGCGGCACGGGTGGTGTTCGAGGCTGGCATTCCGATCACGCTCATTCCGCTGGACTGCACGCACCAGGCGCTTACTTCGGCCAAACGTGTGGCGAAATTCCGCGACATGCCAAACAAGTCAGGTCCGGCTATTGCGGCGCTGCTCGATTTCTTTGAGCGCTTCGATGAACAAAAGTATGGCACGGATGGCGGCCCTTTGCATGATCCTTGCGTGATCGCCTGGCTGCTCAAGCCTGATCTGTTTCAGGGCCGTGACGTGAATGTTTCCATCGAATGCGAATCCGAACTCACCATGGGCATGACGGTGATTGACTGGTGGCGGGTGACGAACCGCGCGCCCAATGCGCTGGTCATCCGCAATCTCGATGCCGACGGCTTCTTCAAGCTCCTCACCGAGCGGATTGCCCGGTTGCCATGATGAAGCTCAAAGACCGGATCGCCGTTGTCACCGGCGCTGCCAGAGGCATAGGACTCGCATGCGCGCAACGCCTGGTGGGCGAAGGCGCCACTGTCATCATGACCGATATCGCCGACGCCGCAGAGACCGCCAGGGTCATAGGCGCTGACTTCGTTCATTGCGATGTCTCGCGCAAAGCGAGTGTGGACAGCGCCGTGGCCGAGATCACGGCGCGTCACGGCGCCATTGATATTCTTGTGAACAATGCCGGCATTGCGACTGCCGGTGATTTTCTGGAGATATCGGAGGCGGACTTCGATGCGGTCGTCAGTGTTAATTTCAAGGGCGCGTTCCTGATGCTGCAAGCCTGCGCGCGGGTCATGGTCGCCCAGGCAAAAGCGGGCAGGGCGCCTGGCTCGATCATCAACATGTCATCGGTGAATGACACGCTCGCCATACCGTCCATTGTCAGTTACTGCATGTCCAAGGGCGGTGTCTCGCAACTCACCCGCGCCTCCTCGGTCTATCTCGCTGCTTACGGCATTCGCGTGAACGCCATCGGCCCCGGCTCCATCCGCACAGATATGCTGAAAGGCGTGGTGAGCGATCAGGCGGCGATGGAGCGCGTTCTGTCACGCACCCCTTTGGGCCGTGTGGGCGAGCCGGAGGAAGTGGCCGCAATCGCCGCATTCCTGGCCTCATCTGATTCGAGTTATGTCACCGGCCAGACAATCTATGTGGACGGTGGCCGCATGCCGCTCAATTATACAGTGCCGGTGGTGAAGTAAGGCCAAGGTTCACAGGGGTTGACCTTTATCATCCTCCCACGAAGGGCTAAGGCATGCACATATCTTTTTGGTATGCGCGCAGACAGGCGCCTGTCCTCTTTACCCTCTCACTTGGGAGAGGGAGGGGCCCATTGCCCTTGCGATGGGAGGGTGAGGGGACACAGCCACTGGTTAATTGGCTGCGGTGCCCCCTCATCTTCCCGCCGCAAGGAAGAGCGACGGGCCCCTTCTTCTCCCAAGGGAGAAGAGAAAAAGGCAAGTGGTGGCAAAAGATGTGTGAATTCCCCCTCCGTGGGAGGAGGGCGAAAGAGTCATTTCCAATGACGTCTGGTATAAGTCAACCTGTCGCGCCAGAATGGCGACTTGGTCACCATGTAAAACTTCTTGGCGTCGCCCGTGACTGGGTCGGCGCGTTCGATGCCGAACACATGGGCCGGGGACACCAGCGCTCCAAGACGCGCATCGAAATCGGTGCCGTAGCCCCGGTAGTGCAAATTGCGCGTGGGGTCGGCAAAGCCCCAGTCATCGCTGAGCTTGCTTTTCTCAGCGCGGGGTACGGCGAGGATGAGGAAGCCATCAGGCGACAGAATGCGGGCCAGTTCGCGGATCGCCTGCGCATCATCTTGCACATGCTCAAGCACATGCGAGCAGATCACCACATCGTAAGCGCCATCGGCCCGGGCGATTGACTGGATGTCGAGCGGGTTCTCGCCCTCGAAAATCGACACTTCCGCGCTGGCGAACCAAGCATCATCAACAATGGGATCGGGGCTGAAGCGGATCAGCCGGTAGCGGGAGAATCGGTCGCGGTCAGCAATTGCGTCGATGACAGCGCGCATGATGCGGTGGCGCTCCAGCGAGCCGCAGCCAACGCAGCGCGGCGGCAGTCCGGCAATGCTCAGGCGTCCGAACGGCCCCGGCAGGAAATCAACCGCGCCGCAGATGTTGCAGGCTGCGCTCACTTCTCCGCGTTGTCAGTCAAATTGAGGCCCTTGAGCTTGGCGAAGACTGAGTCAGCGTCATATTGCTTTTCGTTCTCTTTCACATCCTGCGGGGTTGCGGCCTCTTCGGCGGCGGCAACGGCCGCGGCTGTGGCGGCGGTATGGGCAGCGGTGCCTGCCACTTCAGCTGCGGGAATAAGGGTGCGGGCAGGTTCGGTCACTGCCGTCTGACCCTTGCCAGCCTTGCGCGCGGCTTTCTGCACCGCGAAATCCAGTTCAAGCTGCGTGCACAGGCCAAGCGAGACGGGATCCACCGGCTTGATGCTGGCGGCGTTCCAGTGGCTGCGGTCCTTGATGGCGGCGATGGTGGATTTGGTGGTGCCCACCAGTTTCATGATCGCCGCATCGGTCAATTCGGAATGATAGCGCTGGAGCCAGGCGATGGCGTCCGGCCGGTCGCCGCGCCGCGAGACCGGCGTATAGCGGGGCCCGCCGGTTGATTTCTGCACCGGGATATTGACCTTGGAGACAAGGATTTTCATTTGGTAATTGGTGTCGGCCTCGGCCTTGGCCAGTTCCTCGCGGGTGAGCTGGCCGCCGGTCACAGGGTCAAGGCCCTTGATGCCGGTGGCGACATCGCCGTCGGCGATGCCTTTGACTTCCAGCTCATGCAGATTGCAGTAGTCGGCGATCTGGCGGAAGGTGAGGGCGGTGTTCTCGACCAGCCATACGGCGGTGGCCTTGGGCATAAGTGGCGCGTTGGACATGGTTTTCTTGCTCCTTGGGAACCGCCTGGGGTTCCCGGCCATCACAACATCATGTTGGGGATGGCGGCGCTTATAGGTGAGCGCCGCCGCTTATGCAATGCTGTTTACTGCGCTGCGAAGCAATAAAACAGGCCGTTGCCGCCAGTGCCCTGGAGCGCTTCCTGGTTGCATCCGCCGCGTGTGGAATGCGACGAGTTCCAGGATTTCGCCGGGGCTGAATCATCAAGCCCTGTTCGGTCGTGATGGCCTACGAAGGCTGCGCCTTCGGCACCGCTCAAGGTCCAGTTGCCGCAGGTGCGGTCCTCACCCGCAGGGAAGTCCGTGCCGTCGGCCAGTGAGCCGGTGAGGATATCGTGCATGTTGGGCTTGTCGCCGCGCCCGTTGATGACTTCGCCCTTTTCATTAAGCGCCGTCGTTTTGCCGATTGTGTTGCCGCTGTGGAGATCGGCAACATCCTTGGCGACCACTTCGCCTTTGGCGTTGGTCCACGGGCCAGCGCCGATGCGGTCACGGGCATTCACAGCACCTTCGCCCTGCGTAGATAGATAGGCAGCCCAGGTTTGCCCTGTCGCGCCTGCGGCTTCGGCGAGTGACGTGCAGTGCTTGTCGGCCCCTTCGAGGCCGCCAAGGTCAGCGCCATTGCCGGGGCCGGCACTGGTGATGAAGAAGCTCATTTTTGCTTGCTGGGCGTAGGATGGAAGGGCTGCAAATGTGATTGCGGCCAACACTGCGAAACAAGAGATGGTTTTCATGATGTCCTCCTTTGGCAACTTCAGAAGTTACATCTTTAAAATGATCTTGCCAATATGCGCGCTGGATTCCATCAACGCATGCGCCGCAGCGGCCTCTTTCAGGGGGAAGGTCTTGAAAATAATGGGCTTGCACTCACCTTTTGCAAACAAGGGCCAAACGATATCCTCCAGCGCCCTGGCAATTTCCGCTTTCTCCGCCACACTGCGCGGGCGCAGGGTGGAGCCAGTCAGCGTCAGGCGTTTCATCATGATGGGCAAGAGATCGATGTCGATCTTCGATCCCTTCTGGAAGGCGATCTGCACAATGCGGGCGTGCATGGCGGCCACCTTCAAATTCCGCGCCAGATAATCGCCGCCCACCATGTCGAGGATAACATCGGCACCGCCCTTGATCTCCGTGACGAAATCATAGGTCTTGTAGTTGATCGCCTGATCGGCGCCCAGGTCGAGGCAGGCTTGGCATTTTTCGTTTGAACCCGCTGTTACGATAACCCGCGAGCCCAGCGCCTTGGCCAGCAGGATGGCCGTGGTGCCGATGCCGCTGGAGCCGCCATGCACCAGCAGTGTCTCGCCGGGTTGCAGGCCGCCCCGATCAAAGACATTGGTCCACACGGTAAAAAAGGTCTCAGGAATGGCCGCAGCTTCCACCATGGAGAAACCCGGCGGCAAGGGGAGCGCGTTATCCTCATGCGCCACTGCATATTCAGCATAGCCGCCGCCGGGCACCAGGGCGCAGACTTTCTCGCCCACCTCATAGCGCTTGACCCCGTCACCCAGCCCCATAATCTCACCCGCAATTTCAAGCCCCGGCGTGAGTGGCGCGCCAGGAGGCGGCGGATAGCCGCCTTTTCGTTGCAGAACATCAGGCCGATTGACGCCTGCGGCCTTGACCCGGATCAAAAGCTGGCCGGGAACTGGCACAGGCAGGGGGAGTTGCACTGGCACGAGTGTGCCGTCCTGGATGGCGATGGCGGTCATGCTGTTCATGGCCGACACCCTACAGGGCAAGTGCCCGTGAACCAAGTGGACTTGGAGTCACGCTCCAAGTGCCATATGCTGACACGCGTAAGTGGAGGCGGAAATGGAACTTGATGATCTTCCCATGAAAAATTCCGGTATCGTAGTCGGCGAAGCGCTGGACTTGGCATCGGTGGATGAGTTGGAGCAGCGGATTGCGGCGCTGGAGACGGAGATCGTCCGCGTCAAGGCAGCGCTGGAAGCTAAACGGGCTAGCCTGAATGCGGCGGCGGCGTTTTTTCGTTAACCATGAATTAACCAATAACGTATATTATCCATAGTCGAAATCCAGATTCTGGGTTCTCCGGATGATCTTTACTCCTCCGTTTTACGCCTCCCTGTTTTAGACTTGAAGCCGCGCAGCCCGCGCGGCTTTTTTTGGCACCGAACTTGCTTTGTGGAGAGGGTATCCGGCCTATTGACCGGAAATGGGTCAGGAGTAATGTTCATGGTTTGGGGAGATTGAGTCGATGTCCAATGTCACAACGATAGATTTTCTGGCGCGTTTTACCGGCTCTGATCATTTCCAGCGCGTGTTCAAGGAAGGCATGGGGCTGGTTGAGGAGACCGCCAATTATCTCGATGGGCCGGGCCGCGCTGATGTGCGCGAGTTGGACCGCAATGGCGCTGTCGCCTATGCCACCGAGAGCATGCGGCTGACCACAAGGCTGATGCAGCTTGCCTCCTGGCTGTTGTTGCAGCGCGCCGTTGGCTCTGGCGAGATGTCGAGCGCCGATGCCAGTTCCGAAAAGCACCGGATCAGCCTGGCGGACATAGGCCAAGGAAACACGCTGAGCGGCGCTGAGCAATTACCGGAAGCCTTGAACAATCTTATCGACCGCTCGCTGACCCTGCATCTCAAAGTGCAAAAGCTCGACGAGATGATGAACACCAAAGCCGAACCCGAGGGAGCCGCCCCCAGCGCCGTAGGCGAGCAACTGGCCCGCCTGGTCAGCGCTTTCAAGTCGGCGCGGGGTTAGGGAATCAGCACCGTTGTCCCCGTGGTCTTGCGGGCTTCGAGGTCGGTGTGGGCTTGGGCGGCGTCTGCAAGGGCGTAGCGCTGGTTTACGGGGATTTTTACTTTGCCGGATTTGACGATGGCCATGAGGTCGGCGGCGGTTTCTTTCAGATCGGCGTCGCTGCCGGTGTAATGGACTAAAGTGGGACGCGTCACATAGAGCGAGCCTTTTGCGGCGAGGGTGCCGAGGTCAAAGCCGGTGACCGGGCCGGAGGCGTTGCCAAAGCTCACCAGCAGGCCGCGGGGGCTGAGGCAATCCAGCGAGGTCATCAGCGTGGCTTTGCCAACACCGTCATAGACCACGGGTACGCCCTTGCCGCCGGTGATTTCCTTTACGCGGACGAC
>JANOTU010000635.1:0-2132 GCA_031416515.1 Hyphomicrobiales bacterium | reverse complement strand
AGCCACCATCCAACCAGCACATTGCGGCCTGAGAATGCGAAACAGGCAGTGTGGGTCGAGATCACAGCCAAAGATTGCGAGACGGTGCGGCTGCCAGTTAGTCTGGCTCGCGTCTACGAGCCTCCCAGCATCATGCCCCATGGCGGCGGCACCGCCTATTTCATCTACAGCTGGGAGAAAACAGTTGTTTTGCAGTGCAGTTTGCCAAAATCATAGGCTGCAAACACCAGAGTGACAGGGCCGGACAATTCCCCTAGAAGCCCGCCCATGCTGCAAATTAAAGAACTGACTTACCGTATTGGCGGCCGTTTGCTGCTTGAGAATGCTTCCGCCGCATTGCCCGAAGGCCACAAGATTGGCCTTGTGGGGCGGAACGGCACGGGCAAGACCACGCTGATCAAGTTGATCCTGGGTGAACTCAGTTCAGAATCGGGAACCGTTGGCGTGCCCCGCAATGCCAAAATCGGCACTGTGGCGCAGGAAGCGCCTGGTGGCGAAGAGAGCCTGCTGGATACGGTGATGGAGGGCGACAAAGAGCGCGCCGCACTTCTTCGCGAAGCCGAAACTGCCACTGATCCGCACCGGATTTCCGACATTCAAATGCGCCTGGCTGATATTGACTCCCATTCAGCGCCGTCGCGGGCGGCGCGCATTCTGGCGGGGCTTGGGTTTAGCGAAGAGGCGCAAGTGGGGCCGTGCTCGGCTCTTTCTGGCGGCTGGCGGATGCGGGTGGCGTTGGCTGCGGCGCTGTTTGGCGCGCCCGATGTGCTGCTCCTCGACGAGCCCACCAACTATCTCGATCTTGAAGGCACCATCTGGCTTAAAACCTATATCAAGGATTACCCGCACACTATTCTGATGGTCAGCCATGACCGCGATCTTTTGAACGACGCGGTGGACGGAATCCTGCATCTTGATCAGTCGAAGCTCACGCTCTATGCCGGCAACTATGATAATTTCGAGCGCCAGCGCCGCGAGAAGCAGGCCCTTACCGTCAAGCTCAAGAAGAAGCAGGATGATCAGCGCGACCATATGATGGCCTTCGTCGAGCGCCTCCGCTCCAAGGCCTCGAAAGCCCGGCAGGCGCAGAGCCGATTGAAGGCGCTGTCCAAACTCGAACCCATTGCCGACATGGTGGAAAACCGTGTGGCACCATTCTTCTTTCCCAATCCGGAAAAACCCGTGGCCCCGCCCGCGGTGCGCTGGGACAAGGTGTCGGTGGGCTATACGCCAGAGCGCACGGTGCTGCGCAACATCACACTTCGGCTGGACCCCGATGACCGCATTGCGCTCCTTGGCTCCAACGGCAATGGCAAATCGACGTTCGCCAAATTGCTGTGTGGCAAACTCAAGCCCTCTACTGGCGAGATGGTCTATCCGCCGCGCCTCACCGTGGGCTATTTCGCCCAGCACCAGCTTGACGAGGTGGACGCGGGCCGCACACCTTATGAATATTTCGCTGAGCTGATGCCCGACGCCACCCAGTCGCAGCGCCGCGCCAGATTGGGCGCTTATGGTTTTGGCGCAACCCTGGCCGATTCAAAGTGCAACACGCTGTCAGGCGGCGAGAAGGCCCGCATGCTGTTTGCGCTCGCCACCTTCCACAAGCCGCATATCCTGATCCTTGACGAGCCCACCAACCATCTTGATGTCGACAGCCGCGAGGCCCTGATCCATGCGATCAATGATTATGAGGGCGCCGTCATCCTCATCAGCCATGAGCGTCACATCATTGAAACCTGCGTCGACAATCTCTGGCTGGTGCATGACGGCACGGTAAAGCCCTTTGACGGCGACATGGATGATTACACCGATCTGGTTCTGGGCCGCACCCGCGCGGCGCCAAAGGAAGCAGCCGCCCCACCACCCCGCCCCAAAGCCGCGGCCCCGGTTTCGCGCAAGCGGCTGGGCGAGATCAATCAGACCATCGTCAAGATCAAGGACAAGCTCGAAGTCCTCGACCGGGCGCTCGCCGATCAAAGCCTCTACCGGCAAGAGCCCAAAAAAGCCGCCGATTTCGCCAGGCTTCGCGCCAGGCTGGCAGGCGATCTCGACACCCAGGAAACCCTGTGGCTGGAGGCGCATGACACCTGACACGCAGAGTCGTCTCAACGCCTTCATCCACCACGAGA
>JANOTU010000634.1:0-4743 GCA_031416515.1 Hyphomicrobiales bacterium | reverse complement strand
CCTTGATTATCGAAGCTCCATTACGCTGAAAGCTGGATGCCAGCTTTCGCTGGCATGACGAAACTGGGGAGAGAGCCGCTTCGACTCAAAGCTGTTATTTCCTTGCAAGCCCTAAGGGCCCTGGGCGTCGACGAATCAGACCGCTTCATTTCTCCCATGGCGCTTTTGATTTGAGCAGCCGGCGCAGCTTGTCGGTCGGCGGCAAGGGGCGCTCAAGCATGTCCTGCAATCTGGCGAAGGCCTTGGCATCGACCATGAAAAACGCCTGATCGAGCAGCACATCCTCTGCCCTCTGGCAGGAGGCTTCGAGCATGAAATCCGAACGGCTGCGGCCCAGTCTACCAGCGGCCTGATCGATCGGGTATTGATTGAAATCGCTTCCTTGGCTTTTGCCTGGGCCATAGAAAGATCAATATACATTGTTGTTCTACACAGCCCCCTGCGCTACCGCCGGATCAGGCGGCGCAGTTGCTTCAAGTTCAGGACGCCCAGCGCGAATGCGAGGCCGAAATAGACGCCGCCCGCGACGGCGATCATCAGCAGCATGGTGAGCAGGCGCAGCAGGAGGGTTGTTTCCATGGTGAACAGGTCAAGTGTGTAATATTGCATTCCGGCCACAACCGCGCCCATCACGACACTCGCCAGCACCATGCGCCACATGTTGCGGCCCAGGGCTGCATCGACGGTGAAATGGCCGCGCCGCAAAAGTGTGACCCAGAGCAGGAGCGTGTTGAACCACGAGGCGATGGTGGTGGCGAGCGCTATGCCGACATGGCCCAGCCACGGAAACAGCAGGATGGCCGCGAGGATGTTGACGCCGACACTGGCGATGGCGAAATACATCGGCGTCCGCGTGTCTTCGCGGGCGAAAAAGCCGGGCGAAAAGACTTTCATCAACACAAAGGCGGGAAGTCCTGCGGCAAAGGCTGCGAGCGCTGCGGCGGTAGCCTGCGTGTCGGATGTCGAAAAAGCGCCGCGCTCGAACAAAACCTGGATGATGGGATAGGGCATGGCCAACATGCCGATGGCCGCAGGCAGCGTGATCAGCATGGAGAATTCGCAGGCCCGGTTCTGGCTCTGCTCCACGCCCGCATTGTCGCCAGCGCGGAGTTTCCGCGACAGATCGGGCAGCAGCACAATGCCGATGGCCACACCCACAATCCCCAACGGCAACTGGTAAATCCGGTCGGCATAATAGAGCCAGGCATTGGCCCCTTCCTGAGGCGAGGCGAATGCGGTGGAGAGAAACAAGTTGATCTGGGTGATGCCGCCGGCGATCACGCCGGGAATGCCGAGATGCACGAGGCGGCGGACACCTTCGGTATAGCGCGGACGGCTGATCTTGAGTTTCATGCCAGCCTTGCGGCTGGCGATCCACAGCATCAGGAATTGCGCAAGGCCGGCAACGCAAACACCGCCCGCCAGCAGCTTTCCGGTCAAGGGCGTGTTGCCGGTGCCCGCAACGACAATGCCGATGAGCACAGCGATCATGATGATGTTGAGCAGGATGGGGGCGGCGGCGGCGGCCCAGAAGCGGTGCTGCGAATTCAGGATGCCGCCGAGCAGCGCCACCAGGCACATGAAGACAAGATAGGGAAAGGCAATGCGGGTGAGAAGCACGGTCAGGTCAAATTTCGCGGGGTCAGCCGTGAAGCCATGCACATAGACCGCCATCCACAGCCCCATGCCGATTTCGGCGATGGCGGCGAATATGAGTAGAACAAAAAGCAGGCCGCTATAGGCTTCAGATGCGAACTGGCGCGCCGAATCAGCGCCCTCGCCCTCCAGGCGCTTGGAAAACAGCGGCACAAAGGCAGAATTGAACGCCCCCTCGCCAAACAGGCGGCGAAATAGATTGGGAAAACGGAAGGCCACCACAAAGGCCTCCGCCACCGGGCCTGAGCCCAGCACCGAGGCAATCATGATGTCGCGCACAAAGCCCAGCATGCGGCTGACCATGGTGAGGCCGCCAACTGTTGCCGCTGACCGGAACAACGCCATCGCTCAAGCCCGCAGCGCCGAGTTGAGGGCGCTGGTGATCTGGGCGTGGCGCGTCGCACTCTCGATTTTACCGCCCGTCAGATCGGTCACATAAAACACGTCGATGGCCTTTTCTCCGAAAGTGGTGACATGGGCGGAGGCGATGTTGAGATTGAGGCGGAAAATCGCCTCGGTGAGATCGTATAGCAGGCCAATGCGGTCGCGGCCATTGATTTCAATCACGGTGAAACGGTTTGAGGACTGGTTGTCGATGATGACACGGGGCTCAACTGTAAAGGCATTGATTCGCTGCTGCGGCTTGTAGGCTTTGGCCACCGCCTCCTGCAAGCGGATTTCACCGCGCAGCGACTTGCGGATCGTCTCGGCAATGCGCTCGGCGCGGCGTTTTTCGTCATTTTCGTCGGCAAATTCGCGCTGGATGAGGATGGTATCAAGCGCCATGCCGTCAGTTGTGGTGAAAATCTGCGCGCCCGCGATATTGGCGCCGCCTGCAGCACAGGCACCCGTAATGAGCGCCAGCAGGCGGGGATGATCGGGCACATAGATGGTAAGTTCGGTGATGGCGGTGAAGGCATCGGTCTCGACTTCGGTGGTCACGGACTTGGGAGCGGCCCCCGCCATCAATGCCTGATGCTTCAGCTGCTTTTCCAGGGGTGCCGCCAGCCAATAGGCATCATAGTGACGGCCCACGTAAGTTGCCTTCTGCTGCTCGTCCCACCCGGGAAGGGCCGCGAAGAAATTGGCTTGCGCTTCCGCGACACGCTCCTTGCGTGTGACCGCCGTGTGGCCGCCCGACAGCACCGGCTCGGCTTCAGCATAGAGGGTGCGGAGCAGTTGCCCCTTCCAGCCGTTCCACACCCCCGGCCCCACGGCGCGGATGTCCGCGACGGTGAGCACAAGGAGCATTTTCAGGCGCTCCAGGCTTTGCACAACACCGGTGAAATCCAGAATGGTCTTGAAGTCATTGAGATCGCGCATCTGCGCTGTCTCGCTCATCAAGAGATGATGACGGATGAGCCAGACCACGGTTTCCGTCTCTGCCTGAGACAGGCCAAGCCGCGGGGCCACCTCTTCGGCAATCCTGGCGCCCGCAATGGAATGATCTTCAGGGCGGCCCTTGGCCACATCGTGCAAGAGCGCTGCCACATATAGCGCCCGCTTGGCGGTGATGGTGGGGAGGATACTGGCGGACAGCGGATGATCTTCCGCCAACCGCCCATGCTCAATTGCCGCGACAATGCCGACCGTGCGGATCAGATGCTCGTCCACTGTATAGTGATGATACATGTTGAACTGCATCATGGCGACGATCCTGCCGAATTCTGGAATGAAGCGGCCCAGAACCCCCGCCTCATTCATCATCCGCAAAATGGTTTCGGCCTCGGCGCTGGCCAGAAGATCCATAAAAATCGCATTGGCAGCAACGTCAGCGCGCACCGGCGGCTTGATCAGGCTCAGTGATTTCCGCACCTCCTTCAAGGCGTCGGGATGGATTTCAGCGCCAAGCTTTGCCGCCACCGCGAAAAGACGCACGAGATTGACCGGGTTTTGCTGAAACACGTCCGGCGCCTTCAGCGCCACACGCCCACTCTCCAGCCTGAAGGCCGCATCTGCCAGCGCTGGCGGCGCCCCTCTGGTGAAGCGGCTGAACATGCGGCTTAAAGTTGGCGCGTCCTTCACCTGCCTGGCTTCCAGGCTGGCGCAGAGAATGCGGGTGAGATTGCCAACATCGCGGGCGATCAGGAAATAGTGCTTCATAAGCGCTCGACATGCTTCAAACCACCATGCGCCTTGTAGCCCAGGCGCTCGGCAATGTCGGACTGGCGGTCGAAGCTGAGGCGGTCTTCGCTGCGCTTTGAGATGAAATGCAAGTGGCAGCGCACCGCCCAGAGGAAATTATCGCATTTCTTGAACAGCGCCAGCTCATCGCGCGCGAACACGCCCCGCTCTTCCAGCGCATTGGTGGCGTAGATGAATTTGGCGATCCAGAAGAGCGTGTGCAGATCGCGAAGCCCGCCCTTGCCGTCTTTGACATCGGGTTCCACGACATAGCGGCTTTCGCCCGATTTGTGATGGCGAAGGTCGCGCTCGGCCAGTTTCGCCGCCACAAAATCACGCGCGCCCCTGGCCACGATATCGCGGCGAAAACCCCGCACCAGATCATCGAACAATTTGGTGTCACCGCAGACATAGCGGGCCTCAAGGATGGCGGTCAGAATGGTGCTGTCGGTTTTTGCCAGCTTGACGCACTCTTCAACGCTGCGCGTGGCATGCCCCACTTTCTGGCGCGTGTCCCAGAGCGTGTAAAGGATGAACTCGACAATATTCCGCACCCGCTTGGTTTGCCTGGCGGGCAGCACGAACAGGAGATCAATGTCCGACCCCGGCGCCAGCGTGCCGCGCCCATAGCCTCCCACCGCCACAACCGCAATGCGCTCAGGCCCGCCGGGATAGACGTGGGTGCTGGCGAAATCAAACAGCGCGTGGATGATCTCGTCCTCGGTTTGGCTGAGCGCCTCGGCGCAGCGCGTGCCCCGGCCATCAGCGAGCAGGCGTTTTTCGGCCTCGGCATGGGCAGTGGCCAGCACGGTTTTGAGGTGCTCGACCACGGCCGGCCGAAGTGCTGGCGAAGCGGGGCCATGCTGGGTGGCCAGGGCGGCGAGGTTCAGTTCCACGCGCGACCACCCTTGCGGAACGAAAGGGCCCTCATCCGCCCTTCGGGCACCTTCTCCCATTCGAAGG
>JANOTU010000633.1:0-1936 GCA_031416515.1 Hyphomicrobiales bacterium | reverse complement strand
GGAAGCTCTGGATCACCATGTCGCCCAGCGCCTTGAGGTCAAATCCTTTGCCGCGCAAGCCTTCGATATTGGCAATGGGCGTGCCGTCGATCCATTCCGTGGTCAGCGCTTGCCTTGAGGTGCGCTGCCAATCGAGCTTGGGCAGGCGGATGCCGGGATCACCCTCGGTATTCTTTGCCATCTCGGCAATCGCCGATGCTTCCATGCGGAGATCAAGCTCAAGCTTCATCGAATGATCCAGCATCGCAACGGCGGCCACCGGGCGAAGTCTCCGGCCCTCGGCGCTGAATTTTTCCATTAGGCGGGCCGCGAAGTAAAAACTGCCGACATCATTGGCAAAGCGTTTCTCCACGCCGGGGCGCAATAGTTTCACCGCGACCTCAAACCCCTCAGTGGTTTTCGCCTTGTGGACCTGGGCAACCGATGCCGCCGCAACCGGCGGACCAAATTCACTGAACAGCGCTTCCACATCAGCGCCGAAATTGGCGCGGATGATGGCGCGGGCCTCCTCCATGCTGAAGGGCGGCAGGCGGTCTTGCAGGGCTTTCAGCTCAAAGGCGCGGCTGGGGCCAATCATGTCGGGCCGGGTGGCGAGGAATTGCCCAAGCTTGATGTAACTGGGCCCAAGGGCTGAGAGGGCAGCGGTGAGACGGCTTTGTGGATCGGCGGCGGGCGGCGTGGCTCCAAGCTTGGCCAACTTTAGTCCAAACCGCGCCGCCCATGGCAGGCTCTCGATTTGTTCAGGCAGCAGCAGCGCATCATAACGCGCCAGCGTACGGCCAGCTTTGAGGAGCCGGTAGATGTGGATGAGCATCAAATGCGCCAGCCGGAATGGATGGCGACGACGCCGCCGGTAAGATTGCGGAAGGAGGCCCGCGCCAAGCCTGCGTCCGCAATCAGCTCACGGAATTTTTCCTGAGTGGGAAAGGTGCGGATGGATTCAACGAGATAACGATAGGGCTGGCCATCACCCGTCACCACCTTGCCCACCGCCGGAATGACGGTGAAGGAGTAGGCGTCGTAGAATTTATCGAGCAACGGCACATCAACATGGGAGAATTCCAGGCACAGGAAGCGGCCGCCTGGTTTCAGCACGCGGTAAGCCTCCGCCAATGCGCGGTCGATATGGGTGACATTGCGAATGCCAAAGGCGATGGTGTAGGCATCAAAGCTCTTGTCGGGAAAAGCCAGCGTCTCGGCATTGCCGACGGTGAAATCGCATTTGCCCAGGAGACCCTCAGCCTCGGCGCGCTTTGCCCCCTCAGCCACCATTTCGGGCGAGATGTCCGCCACTGTCACATGGGTGCCGACACCTCCGGCGCGCGCAATGCGGAAGGCGATATCGCCAGTGCCGCCCGCCACATCAAGCACGCGGTAGGCTTGCGCCGATTTGGGCGGGCCAAGCTGGGTGACAAGATCATCCTTCCACAGCCGGTGCAGGCCGCCTGACATCAGATCATTCATCTGGTCATAGCGCTCCGCCACCTTGGAGAAGACCTCATTGACAAGGCCCTGCTTCTCAGCCTCGCCAACGCTGCGAAATCCAAACGGCACATCTGCTTGCTTGCTCATGGGCGGAGTTCTAGCCGAAGATGGCTGGCAGTGCCATTTTTCTATGCGATCAAGGGCCGGAACGCTTCCGCCAGCCGGTATTTCCGGGTTTTTTTGGCAGGATCAGCGATCACCAGGAACCCGCCCTCCACCCAGGCCAAACGGCACTTTATCGGCTACCTGGGCCTCTGTTATTATGCCGTTAAATAGCCGTTAAAACGCGTCCATGTTCGCCAGCTGCTGGGCGATTCAGTGAACTACGCGCAGGCCAACGGATCAGTCAGAACTCTTGGGTCCTCCCAACCCTCATCCTGAGGTGCGAGCGCCGTAGCTACGGGCTCACACCTCAGGGTGAGGAAGTGAGTGTATGCCGCATCGCTCTTGG
>JANOTU010000632.1:0-2396 GCA_031416515.1 Hyphomicrobiales bacterium | reverse complement strand
CGAGCGCCTTCGCGAGCCTCGAAGGACGGTTGCAGGTTCCGCACCGTGGGCCCTTCGAGGCTCGCAAGAGCTCGCACCTCAGGGTGAGGAAGTGAGAGTATGCCGCATCGCTCTTGCACCATACAAATCAAAAAGTGATGCGGCTTGAAGTGCTTGACACTGTTTACAGAATAGCCCTGGTGAGTCTGGTTGACAGCGTACAGATATCTTGTACAAGTCAACCATGGGGAAAATGACTTACAGCCATCTCCGCGCCAATCTCAAATCGGCCCTGGACAGGGTTTGCGCCGATCATGAGCCGGTCGTCGTCGAGCGCCAGAAGGGGGGCGATGTGGTGCTGCTGGCGCGCGAGGATTATGATTCATTGCAGGAAACCGCCTATCTCCTGCGCTCGCCCGCCAATGCAAGGCGGCTGCTGGAGGCCGTGAACCGCAAGCCGCGCGCCCGCAAATCCTTCAAATCGACCGCGGCACTCCGCCTTGAAACTGGTTTTTGACCCCCACGCGCTCGAAGACCTGCGGCACTGGATCAACACTGACCGGCGCAAGGCGCTCAAGATCATGGATTTGATCGAGAGCGCCATGGCCGCGCCATTCGCGGGGTTGGGCAAGCCTGAGCCCCTGAAATTCGAGCTTGCCGGCTGCTGGTCGCGCCGCATCGATCTTGAGCACCGGCTGGTTTACAAAGTGGAGAAAGACGCGCTGGTGGTGCTTGCCTGCCGCTATCACTATCGCTGAACCCGCGCTTGACATGGCCGACGCTGTGGTGCTGCTCATCAATGACTACGCCTATGCCGCGCCCTATGTTGAGACTGAAGATGAGATTTTCCTCAAGACGGTTTTTCCCAGCCGCAAGCACACAGCGATCTATTTGAAGGACTGAAGCCATGAAGAAAGCACCGCGCATCGGGGAGTTCCTCGATGATGAAGAGAAAGCGACTGTAGCGACCATCGAACGTGATGGTTACAAAGCGGGAAGGAACGCGCTGACACCAGCGCGTCTTGCCGAATTGCAGGCCGCCGCAAAGAGGACAACAACCGACGCCCGCGCCAAAATCTCGCTCCGCCTGCCCAAAACCGACCTTGAACGCCTCAAAGCGAAAGCCCTGCGCGAGGGAATGCCCTATCAGACCCTGATCAACTCAATCCTGCACAAAGCGGCGTCGGGCTGAGATTTCTCAGGCGATATCAACCACCACCCTGCCCCGGACTTTGCCTTCGACGATGTCGGCGCAGATGCGGGGGACGTCTTCGAGTTTTATGTGGGTGGTGAGAGCCTTCAATTTTTCCAGATCGAGATCGCGGGCGATGCGCTCCCAGGCTTTGAGGCGGCGGGCGTAGGGGGTGGTGACTGAGTTGATGCCGATGAGTTTCACGCCGCGCAGGATGAAGGGGGCGACGCTGGTGGGGAGGTCCATGCCCTGGGCGAGGCCGCAGGCGGCGACGGCCCCTTCCGGGTTGATTTGGGAAATCACGTTGGCAAGCGTGGTTGAGCCCACGCAATCGATGGCCCCGGCCCAACGGGGTTTGGCCAAGGGTTTCACGGGGGTGTTGAATTCGGCGCGGTCGATGACGGCGGCAGCGCCCAGGTTTTTCAGGAAGGCTTCTTCTGATGTGCGGCCCGTGGAGGCGACCACGCGGTAGCCGAGATAAGCGAGGATGACGATGGACGTTGTTCCCACGCCGCCTGCGGCACCCGTCACCAGAATATCGCCGTCTCCGGGTTTCACGCCCTGGTCTTGCAGCGCCATGACGCAGAGCATGGCGGTGTAGCCGGCGACGCCAACGGCCATGGCGTCGGCGCCCGTCCATCCCCTGGGCACCGGCACCAGCCAGTCGCCGCTGACGCGGGCCACTTCGGCGTATCCGCCATGATGATGCTCGCCCATGCCCCAGCCATTGAGGGTGACAAGATCGCCCGCCTTCCATTTGGGATGTGTGGAGGTTCGCACTGCGCCGGCGAGATCTATGCCGGGGATCAGCGGGTATTTGCGGATGATGGGGGCTTTGCCGGTGAGGGCGAGGCCGTCCTTGTAGTTCACGGAGGAGTGGCTGACATCAATGGTGACATCGCCCTCCATGAGATCGGCTTCGGTGAGGTTGACGAAATCAACCTTCTGGCCGGTGTCTGTCTTGCTGATCAGAATGGCGCGGAATGACATTTGGTTACCTCATTTTGATTGGGGAAGATGGTCCTTCGAGGCTCGCGCAAGGGCGCGAGCACCTCAGGATGAGGGAGTGGGTTACCTCGCATCCTGGCTTGGGAGCGGCGGTGCTTAGTTGCGCGGGCCAGGGCGCGGGCACCACAGGTTGTGGGGGTGGGTTTTAACAAAAACAGAGGTGCGGGGCCATGCGAGCCGCGAAGGACAGTTGCCACAAAAAATAAAGCCCCCCGGC
>JANOTU010000631.1:0-1526 GCA_031416515.1 Hyphomicrobiales bacterium | reverse complement strand
ACGGGCAAGCGACTAATTCCTGTGGCGCGGAAGTTGCGGCGGGAGCAGACTCCGGCTGAGGCCAGATTATGGTCCGTGCTTCGGAACCGTCAACTGGAGGGCCTCAAGTTCCGCAGGCAATATCCACTGGGCAAATATGTGGCGGATTTCTGCTGTTTTGAGCTGGGGATTATCATCGAACTGGACGGTGGCCAGCACGCCGAACGCGAATTGCAAGACCAGCAACGAACCATGATATTGGAGGACATGAAATACATCGTCCTGCGTTTCTGGAATGTGGACATCATGAGTGCGCTGGATGGCACGATCAGCGTCATATTGGAAACAGTGCGCGCAACACAGGATACGAGACATTAGATGACGTCCCTCACCGCCCTCACCATTGCCGCTGCCCGCGAGGGTTTGCGCAAGAAGGCTTTCTCTGCTCTTGAACTCACCGATGCCTATGTCGCGGCGATCGAGAAGGCGCGGGTTCTCAATGCCTTTATTGTCGAAACACCGGAGAAGGCCCGCGACATGGCGAAGGCTTCGGATGCGCGGCTGGCCAAGGGCGAAGCGGGGGCGCTGGAAGGGATTCCGCTGGGGATCAAGGACCTGTTCGCCACCAAGGGCATTCACACCCAGGCGTGCAGCCATGTGCTGGATGCGTTCAAGCCGCCTTATGAATCAACTGTCACCGCAAACCTCTGGCGCGACGGCGCTGTGATGCTTGGCAAGCTCAACATGGATGAGTTCGCCATGGGCTCTTCCAATGAGACGAGTTACTACGGCAATGTCATCAATCCGTGGAAGCGCCGCAACTTCAATGCGGCGCTTGTGCCCGGCGGCTCATCGGGTGGTTCGGCCAGCGCTGTTGCCGCGCATATTTGCGCTGCGGCGACGGCCACCGACACGGGAGGCTCCATCCGCCAGCCTGCGGCGTTCACCGGCACGGTCGGCATCAAGCCCACCTATGGCCGCTGCTCGCGCTGGGGCATTGTGGCGTTCGCCTCATCGCTGGACCAGGCCGGGCCCATCGCCCGCGATGTGCGCGATGCCGCCATCATGCTGAAATCCATGGCCAGCGTGGACCCCAAGGACACGACCTCCGTCGACCTTCCCGTGCCTGATTATGAAAAGGCCATTGGCCGACCCATCAAGGGCCTGCGCGTTGGCATCCCGAAAGAATACCGCGTTGATCCCATGCCCGCCGAAATTGATGCGCTCTGGGCACAAGGGGCGGCTTGGCTGAAAGAGCACCCGTACACCAATCGCACGCGCGGCAGCAAGACGGACCATGAGCGCAAGGCAATGAATCAGGCCGAGGTGAGCGTGTGCAGCATCTTGCGCGACTGGATCAAGGGTCAGGTGATGGCGGTTGAGACAGGCATCCTGACCTTTGAAGGCGCGTTCTTGGGCCAGATTCTGCTGCCCAACGGCCGCACAGTGCTGGAGCAGGCTGCTGAAACACTGCTGCCCGCGCTTGAGGGGCCGCGACCTTGAAGCCGAACGGTCCGGTTGAGGCGGGGCCGACGGTACTCCGTTGG
>JANOTU010000630.1:0-2041 GCA_031416515.1 Hyphomicrobiales bacterium | reverse complement strand
ATGAGAGGGAAAAAATGAAACACGCCAGCTTGTATGGTTGTTGCAAAGATGTGTGCATACATTAGCCCCGCAAGGGGAGAGAAGGGGAATTAGGTTGTGTCATCGGGCGGTTGTTTCAATGGCGCGCAGGATTTTCTCAGCCAGGTCCATTCCGCACCCGAGAGATGGTCGCCGACTTCTCTCAGCACCCGCGTATGATAGGCGTCGAGCCAGTGAAGCTCGTCTCGGGTTAAAAGTTTTATCTCGATCAGGCGTTGTTCGATGGGGCAAAGCGTCAGGGTTTCGAAGCCCAGCATGGGGCGCTCGCCGCCGGCGATGTCTTTGGCCTCATGCACCAGAAGAAGGTTTTCGATGCGGATGCCGTAGACGCCTTGTTTGTAGAAGCCGGGTTCATTGGAGAGGATCATGCCGGATTCAAGGGCGGTGCGGTCAGATTTGTTGATGCGGGCGGGGCCTTCGTGGACGGAGAGGTAGGAGCCGACGCCGTGGCCGGTGCCGTGGTCGTAGTCGAGGCCAGCGCTCCACAGGGCGGCGCGGGCGAGCGCGTCAAGCTGCGAGCCGCAGGTGCCTTTGGGAAAGCGGATGCGAGAGACCGCGATCATGCCTTTCAGCACGCGGGTGAAGCGGTCGCGCATTTCATCAGTAGGCTGACCAATGATAGTGGTTCTGGTGATGTCGGTGGTGCCGTCCTGATACTGGCCGCCGGAATCGATGAGATAGATTTCGTTCAGCAAGAGGGGACGGCTTGATTCATCCGTCACATGATAATGCGGGATGGCGGCATTGGGGCCGCTGGCGGAGATGGTGCCGAATGAGAGGTCCATCAACATGCCGCCTGCCTTGCGGAAGTCCTCAAGCCTGGTCGCCACTGACATTTCGGTGAGGCCGCCCCTGGGACCCGCGCCTTCCAACCAGCACAGGAAACGCGACATGGCAACGCCGTCTCGCGCATGCGCGGCGCGCGCTCCCTCCTGCTCGGTCTTGTTCTTGCGGGCCTTCGGCAATACGCAAGGGTCCGTGGCGTGGATGACTTTGGCACCCGCTTTCACCAGCACAGAATTGATGCGCGCCGGGGCCCAGTTGGGATCAAGCTCAACTTGGGCTTTTTTTGTCCCCAGCGCCCTGAGCGAGACCTCGATGCTTTCTGGCTTTCTGACGATGGCAATCCTGGCGAGGGCGCTGCGCGCATCCTCGGGCAGCTTTTCAGCGGCAATGAAAATCTCCGCCTTGCCCTTGGCGCGCAGAATTGCGTAGGCCAGCACCACCGGCGTGTAGGGGACATCGAAGCCCCGGATATTGAACACCCAGGCGACTGAATCGGGTTGGGTCAGCACCACGGCATCGCTCTTGGATTTGGTCAGCGCTGCTGAAACATCCTTGAGCTTGTCAGCGGCTTGGCGCCCCGCAAACTGCGTCGGCTGCGTGGTGATGGCGGCGGAGGGCCGGGCTGGCTGATCGCTCCAGAGTTTATCAATCGGGTTTGAGGTGACGGGCACCAGCTTTGCCCCAACCTTGGCGCATGCCTTGGCAAAGCGCCCGGCCTGATCGGCGGTGATGAGCCACGGATCAAAGCCCAGCGCGTCACCCTTCTTGAGATTCCTGGCAATCCAGTCCGTGGGCGGCTGCTCCACCAGATGCTGCGGCTCAAACACTTTGACATCAACCTGCTCGCGCACCTGAATGGTGTAGCGGCCATCAACAAAAATGGCCCCCTTTTTCAAAGTCAGAATAGCCAGCCCCCAAGACCCTGCAAAGCCAGTGAGCCAGCGCAGGCGCTCGGCGTAAGCCGCCACATACTCGCCCTGGAATTCATCCTGGCGGGGAATGATGAAGCCGATAAGCTTGCGGGCTTTGAGTTCAGCGCGAAGGGCAGCAACGTGTTGCTTTGTCATTCCCAACTTCTAGCCTGCGGCTAAAGCGCCGTGAAGGGGCAGGGTTTGGCAGCGGTCCTTCGAGGCGTAGCTACGGCGCGAGCACCTCAGGATGAGGGTTATTCCTCATCCTGAGGCGCGAGCCCTTCAGGATGAGGGTTATTCCTCAT
>JANOTU010000629.1:0-1796 GCA_031416515.1 Hyphomicrobiales bacterium | reverse complement strand
GATGACGGCAGGGCCGTCGTGCGACAGGGCTTCGCTCACCCGGGCGTCGATGTCGTCGCCCATGGCGATGGTGACGGCGAAGGCGCCAAAAGATCTGGCCCAGGCGGTGAAATCAGGGTTGAGCAGGTCAGTGCCGGAGACGCGGGCGGGGTAGTGTTTTTCCTGATGGGAGCGGATGGTGCCGTAGGTGCCGTTGTCGGAGATGACAATCTTGGGGCTGGCGCCATATTGCATGGCCGTTGCAAGCTCCTGGCCGGTCATCAGAACGCCGCCGTCGCCGACAATCACAATGGCCATGCGCGAAGGCTCGACCAGGCCCGCGGCCACACCGGTGGGAACACCAAAGCCCATGGCCCCGCCAATGACACCGAGGAGGGTGTTGTCAGGCGTCATTTTCCAATGGCGGTGCACCCAGGTGGAAATATTGCCGGCATCGGTGACGACAATGGCATTCTTTGGCGCGAGATCCGCAAGCGCCATGATGATTTTTCCAAAATCCACACCGTCTGCTGGTTCAGGCGATTTGAAAATCTGGAACTCCCGGATGAAACCATTGAGCGATGATATCCAGGCCTCGCGCGCGGAGTTTGCCACCCGCGGGCGTGTGCCCAATTCTTCAAACAGGGGCAGGGGATCGGCGATAATCCCAAGATTGGTGCGGAAGACTTTGCCGATGGGCTCGCCATCGGGATAGATGTGAACCAGCGTTTGATCGGGATCAGGGCATTTAGGAAAACTGTAATTGAGGCTGGCAACATCGCCAAGCCTTGTGCCCGCCGCGATGATGAGATCGGCCTTCGCCAAAATCTCGCGCTGGCGGGTTGGGCTGCCAAAGCCGATGTGGCCGGCATAGAGGGTGGATGAATTGTCAAAAACATCCTGGCTCTTCCAGGTGACGGCCACAGGAATGCGCTGCGCTTCCGCCAGCCGCGAAAGCGCTGCCGCCCCGCGTGGCCCCCGGAACAGGGCACCAGCGAGGATCACCGGGCGCTCGGCGGCATTGAGCATATCCTGCAAGGCGGTGGCGTCGGCTGGCCCGTGGCGGGGCTTGGCGACAGGATAGGCGTCGGGAATGCTGTCTCCCGCCTCATCGCTCAGCATGTCTTCGGGGAGGGCGATGACCACGGGTCCGGGCTTGCCTTCGGCTGCCAGGCGAAAGGCTCTGGCGCAGGTCTCCGCCATTTTTGCCGCGTCATGGACTTCAAACACGGACTTGCACAGGGAGCCCAGGAACTGGGTGTAATCCATTTCCTGAAACGCCCCGCGTCCCCGCTCCTCGCGTGAGACCTGGCCGATGAAAACAACCAGCGGGGTTGAATCCTGCTCAGCCACATGAATGGCAATTGAAGCATTGGTGGCCCCCGGACCGCGGCTGACCATGAGCACAGCGGGCTTGCCCGTCAGCTTGGCCTCAGCCACCGCCATGAAGCCCGCACCCGATTCGTGGCGGCAGGCGACGACCTGCACGGCGCTGCCATAGAGCGCATCCAGCAGCGCGAGGTAGCTTTCCCCCGGCACACACCAGGCGCGTTTCACACCGTGCTTTTCAAAAGACCTGACAATCACATCCGCAGCGCGCATGGGCAATACATGCCCTGAGCGCGGGCGATTGTCGAGAAGGTTCGGTGATAAAAAAATTGTTGCTCCGCGGCCCCTGGGGCCCGGCAGAATGTGTGAGGCCTTACTTCCTTTCCTCCCCCCTTGCGGGGGAGGTGGCGCGGAGCGCCGGAGGGGGCCTTGGCCCGCGAATCCCGTATCCTCTTGCCAGGCCCCCTCCGTCATGCGTTCCGCATGAC
>JANOTU010000628.1:0-2147 GCA_031416515.1 Hyphomicrobiales bacterium | reverse complement strand
GGAATGCCAGCGTCCTTGGCGGCCTGGAGGGCCACAGCCATGGCGGCCGCATTCGAAGGGGCAACGGCGATGCCGTCAACCTTCTTGGCCACGAGGTCCTGCACAATCTGCACTTGCTCATCGCCGCCGCCGTGCTCGCCGGGGCCAATGTACATGCACTCGAACGCGCCGTTCGATTCAGCTTCCGCCTTCTTGCAGCCGTCGCGGGCCTGATCGAAGAAGGGGTTGTTCATGTTCTTGGGAACGAGCGCAAAAGTAGACTTCGCGCTGGCGCCTGATACAGCCACAGTCAGCGCGCCAAAGGCGACTGCTGCGGTCAAGAGATATTTCTTCATTCTTTCCTCCACTGGGTTTGACTATGCGCCCGCCGGAACCTTCCAGCAGGCGGTTTCTAGTGATGCTTTCGAGGCCTGATTTTTTCTGCAATGACGCCGACAAATGACTTGCCGCCGCTTTGCATGCCCAAAAGCACCGCGAGAATGATGAAGGCGCCAACGAACGCGCCTTGCCAATTTGAATCAATGCCGGCCATCAACAGCGCATTGCGGATGACTTCGAGCAGGGCGGCACCGATCACCGCGCCAAAAGCCGTGCCAGCGCCCCCCATGAGATTGGCGCCGCCAATAACAGTGGCCGCGATCACCCGGAGTTCGTAAGACTGCCCCATGGCATTGATGGCTGATCCCGAATAGCCGAGGATCAGCAGCGAGGCGATGGACGCCGTGAAAGCTGAAATCACATAGGCTTGGAATTTGATGGCATCGACAGGAACGCCGGTGAGCCTTGCTGCCTGCTCATTGCCGCCAATGGCCAAAAGATGACGGCCCCAGGCCTTGAAATTGAAAACATAGCCCGCCACGAATGCCAGAACCACCATGGTCCAGAAATGCGAAGAAAAATGCGGCACCCAGTCGGGAATTGAATCTCCCGGTGTCTGCCGCGGCCACTGCGCCTGGCCAATCGCCTTGACGATGGGCGCATCCGGCCCGAACTTGTAAAGCATCTGGTTGCCCGAAATAACCACCGCCAGCGAGCGGGCGATCGACATCATGCCGAGCGTCACCACGAATGACGACATGCCGACATAAGCCACAAAGAACCCATTCACCGCGCCACAGGCAAGCCCCGCCACAAGGCCCATGCCAAAGGCCACATACCAGGGATATTCCCAGGTGAGGAACAGGCCGGCGACAATGGCCACAAGGCCCATTATGGATCCCACCGACAAATCAATGCCGCCGGTGATGATGACCACCGTCATCCCAAGCGCCATGATGCCAAAGGGCGCGAAATTTCGCGTCATGTTGGAAAAATTGGCGGCGGTGCCGAATGAGGGCTCATTATAGGCCATCACCGCAATCAGGATAATGAGGGCGATCAGCACCCAGAAGGCCTGGCTGGCGAAAATGCGCTGGAGGAGCGTTTGCTCCTTGATCTGCGCCACATCGGCGATGACGGCATGGCTGGTCTCTGAGGCGCTAGGCGGCACGGATCGCTCCTGTAATCAGCCCGGTGATTTCTTCGGGGCTGGTGTGGATGGTGAGCTTGTCGGCAACCATGGAACCCCGCCGCATCACCATGATACGGTCAGACACGGCAAACACGTCCGGCATGCGGTGGCTGATCAGAATGACGGCAACCCCTTGCGCCTTGAGCCGCCGGATGAGTTCAAGAACCTCCGCCACTTGCCGCACTGAAATCGCGGCAGTGGGCTCGTCCATCAGCACCAGCTGTGCGTTGGACAGCCTTGTCCGCGCGATGGCCACGGCCTGCCGCTGGCCGCCCGACATCTTGCGCACCAGATCCTGCGGGCGGGTTTCGGATTTGAGTTCTGCGAAAAGCTCGCCCGAGCGGTCGATCATCGCCTGCTTGTCGAGGGTGCGGAAGGGCCAGATGCCCTTCATGAGTTCGCGGCCAAGGAAGACATTCTGTGCCGCTGTCAGATTGTCGGCAATTGCCAAATCCTGGTACACGACCTCGATGCCCTTGGCGCGCGCCTCGATGGGCTTGTGAAAGTGGCAGACTTCATCATTGACCGCGACTTCGCCGCCGGTTGGCGGGAAATTTCCGGCAATAAGCTTGACCATGGTGGATTTGCCAGCGCCATTATCGCCCATGAGGCCCACGACCTCGCCGGGCGCGATGGA
>JANOTU010000627.1:0-5412 GCA_031416515.1 Hyphomicrobiales bacterium | reverse complement strand
GTCTGCCGAACTTGCCGTCAATGTAGAGGCGCTTCGTGCCTTCAAGCTTGCCATCCTTGAAGCCAACCACCGGCTCTTGCACACCATTGTTGCCCATGGCGCGTAAGCGTTCATAGGTCACTTCCGGATTGCCTTTATTATAGCCATCCATGAAGGCATCTTCTTCGGTCTTCCAGTCATAGCCTTTGAATTGGTCAGCATATTCATTGCGGCCACCCGCACGCAGCGCCTTTTCAAGATGTTGCGCAACGCCTGCTGCGATGAGGCAGTCGGGCATGGCAGTGCCCGGGCCATCCATATATTTTTCGACCAAACGCAAACGACGTTCACCGTTCATGGAGGTCAGGTTCATTTCACCTGATTCCACGGCGGGCAAGATTACATGTGCGGCCTGGCCAATTTGTGAATGGATGATATCGACATTGACCGAGAAGAGGCCACCTTTGTTGACCGCCTCGACAATCGCATCCACCAGTTCGGCGCGGGTTGCACCGGCCTTGGCGTCCATGGCTTCTTTCACCATGTTGGTGCGACGGTTGTATTCACGCTTGAAGGCGCTGGCGTTGAGCGTTGTCTTGTAGTGGTCATTGGCCCAGATGTGATGCACCTTGCCTTTGCCCTCGATCAACAACTGGTCGATGTAAGGTGCCGGTCGGCCCACGTGGCCATCGGATGGGCGGTAGTAGCCTTCTTGGTGACCGCCGAGACGGCAAACACCAGTGCCTTCACGACCGATGTTGCCAGTTGCCAGAGCCACGTTCACGATGGCACCTACTGTGCGATAATTGTCGTTGCCCCAGATGATGCCTTTTTCATAAGCCGTCACGCATTTGCGGCGTGTGCCATCATCCTTTGGCTTGGCGATCCATTCTGCTGCTTTCATGATGGCGTCTTCTGAGACACCACAAATACGCGCCGTTTCTTGTACCGATTGGGCGCAGGCTTTACGGGCCATTTCAAAACTGCCGAGAGCTGCAGGGTGACCAGCATCTTCTGCAACAGCAACATCGCCGCCAAGGGTGGAATTGGCGATGAAGTCTTTGTCTGTCCAACCCATTTCAGCGATGTAGCTGAACAAGCCGTTGAACAGGGCCAAGTCCGAACCTGCCTTGATCGACAAGTGCAATACATTGTCCTTGCCCGCTTCGGCTTCAGCGGCATTGATCGTCACGGTTCGGCGCGGATCAACCACAATGACCTTGGCACCCTTGCGCATGCCTGGAACCATGTGGTTCAGGAACAGGTTGGTTTGGGTTTCCAGCGAGTTCGCGCCAACCAGCATGATTGTATCCGTCAGCCCATAGTCTTCATAGGCGTAGTTCAACTCGTCAACGCCCATGTCACGTGTGGAATGAACTTCGGAGTTGTAAGCAGGGCGGTTGTGGATGCGGCAATGTTTTACCTTCATGGATTCAAAGTAAAGCTTTCCTGTGCCCCAGGTGTTTTCATAGCCACCTGCCGAACCGCCATGGTCAAACATGGAGACGAACAAATCATCTTCCTTGCCCTTGTCGATCACACGGGCGGTCACTTGCGCAACAAGATCAAGAGCATCATCCCAACTCGTGGGCTGCCATGTGCCGTAGCGCCAAACCATAGGATCCGTCAGTCGTTGCTGTTGTGTGCCCGTCTTGTCTGAGCGACGGTTTTCCGCCATGCGGGCACCACGAATGGAACCCAGGCCAGAATTCACAGAACAGGCTTTGTCCGGCATGATCACGAGGTTCACGTCTTTGCCGTTTTGCTTCACGACATTGTACATCGAAGGCGCGTACCAAGCCTCAGAGCCAGCGCCTTGTTGTTGAGAAAGATCAACACCGAAGGCGTTTTCATTCGGTGCCTTGCCGCCTTGTTTGTTCAGTGGCCATGTGTAGGCGTTATAGCCGCAACCGACGATGCAGTAGTGGCAGGTGACGTTGTGCTTCTTTGCATCCACTGGGATGATGGGAAGGCGATCAATATTACGTTTGTAAGCCATTTTTCAATTTCCTTTAGAGCACGTTCGACAGGCGGCCATAGAGCAGTTCATCCACGCCTTCGGCATAGATGTCGCCCTTGTCATCAACCCGCAATGCATATTGGGGGAGGTTTTGTGTGGCATGGCCAAAGGTCTGCTGGCCGCCCGATTCACAGTCGAAAACGGAATAGTGTCCGGGACAATGCATGGTTTTCGTGTCGGCTTTATAGTTGAGCGGATAGCCCTTGTGCGGACAGATGGTGGAGAAGCCGACGATATCGCCGTCTGGCCCAGCGCCGCCTTCGACGGCCTTGCCCATCTTGAGAAGTACGCCCGGTGCATTTTCATCGGGGTAGGCGACTTCCATCGGCTCATTGGCTTTCAAATCCTTGATGTTGCCAAGTTTAGTCGTGGCGTATTCAAGCCTTGCACCATTTGTTGCGGCCTTGGCCTGCGTTGCGCCAAATGCGAGCGTCGGCAAGGCTGCCGCACCCACAAGACTTCCCCGCAGAAATTGGCGGCGGCCAACCTCTGCCATTTTCGAGCACCTGCTGGTCATCACGTCTTCTCCCATTATTGATTTTTATTTGGAAGTAAGACTAACCCGCTCAGAACAGTTGCATGTCAAAATGACAAAGTTAAAAAAGATCAAGGATTTCAACAATTGAGTGAAGCGTATGTTCAGTTATCCGAACATGCTGCAGCTGCGAAAGTTCAGAATTCCGAACGCGTCAGTGCTTTTCGGGAGAGGGCACGTTCAGGCGCCGCATCTTGTCCCACAGAGTTGTGCGAGAGACACGCAACAAGTCTGCTGCCTCCAAAATCTGTCCCTTGGTCTGCTGCAATGCTCGCATGATTTGACGACGCTCAGCTTCGTCGCGCGCCTCCGCAAGAGGTGCAAAAGCTTGAACCAGCGGGTGCTTGCGTTTCTCCGCATCAGGAAACAGGTCACCTGGCATGAGCCACTCAGTTTTTGTGAGGGCTTGAGCCCGTTCGATGCGGTTCTTGAGTTCTCTGACATTGCCGGGCCAATCATGGGCCAGCAGTTCCTCCCAAGCCAAGGAACTCAATCCTCTCGGAAAGCGCTCGGCATCGTCATCAGGCTTCTGGAGGAATTGTTCCACCAGCCAAGGGATGTCATCGGGTCGTTCCCGCAAGGGCGGCACATTCACGATGACTGAATTGATACGATAGTAGAGGTCCTGCCTGAATGCACCTTGTGCAACCAATGCCATCAAGTCCTGATTGGCGGCACAGACGATCCTGCCTCGGAACTCGACAAGTTGCTCACCTCCAACACGGTGAAACTCTCGTGCCTCGACCAGTCGTAAGAGTTTTGCCTGCAAATGGAGTGAAAGGTCAGAGATCTCATCCAGAAACAAAATGCCGCCACGGGCGCGTTCAGCAAAGCCGTGATGGAATGATTGGCCCGATGAACCGCGAGAGCCAAACAGTTCTCGTTCCATCACATCTTGAGGTATCGCAGCACAATTGACAGCAACGAAAGGTTCACTCGCGCGCGACGATACCGAATGGAGAAAACGGGCACAGACCTCTTTGCCAACGCCTGTCTCACCCGCAAGAAGAACGGAGTTTCTCGCATCGCTGATTGTGCGCAGTGTCGCTTCCAAGTCGCGCATTGCTGGCGATGGTCCGAGCACCATTTCATCCTGCGACGTGGTACTTCGGTGAATCAGTGCGCGCGCACGTTCGACAAAGGAGGAGAGATCAAAGGGCTTCGTCGTGTAGTCAGCAGCACCGGCGCGCATGACGGCAACAGCCTGATCAATATCACCAAAAGCTGTGATGAAGAAGAAAGGAGGAAGAGACTGCTTGTTTGCAAGCTCGAAGAACAACTGGTCCCCGCGTCCATCAGGCAAGCGCATGTCACAGATCACAAGATCGGGTCGCGTGTTCGCAATGCCGCGCTTGGCTTCATCCGCTGACTTCCACCATTCAACACGTGAACCTTCAAGCGACAAGCCTTGGACAAGTGACTCGCCCATAACGAGATCATCTTCCACGAGCCCTATCACCCGGCCTTCAAGCAACATTGCGAAACTCCTTGCCCTGCAACGGTATCGAAAGTCGAAGCGTCGTGCCAGTGCTGTCTGTTGAGATGACTTGAAGCTGTGCGCCCATCTCGTCGCACAACCGTTTGACAATCCAGAGACCCAATCCTGAGCGACGATCCAGTGGCGCTGAGCCAGCACCAGGTCTGTTCAGGTATTCTTTGATGTGATCAGGCAATCCTGTTCCACTGTCTGTCACATCAATGACAACGTGCTCACCTGTCAGTAGTGAATGAAACGCAACATGTCCACCTTCGGGGCTGACATGGCAGGCATTCAACAACAAGTTCAGCGTGGCATCGCGAATGGGCACAGCCGGAACTGCCACGTCTTCTGCAAAGTCGATGCGCCAGTCGAGCTGAATGTTCAAGCGTTTTGCTTCCGGTTTGACGAGAAGCCTCAGATCATCAAGATCTGATGGAGTGAGATCGCGAAGCTGACGTTCGACCCGATAAGTTGCAAGAGTTGATCGTACCAAATCACGGATACCTGTCAGTCCGCTCTCCACCAGCCGAATGGAAGTTGAGCGCACATGCGGAGTTTCACCATGCTTCTTGAGACTTTCAATTGCATTGAACATGCCGCCAAGTGGATTGTTGATCTCATGCGCCATGCCGGAAGCAAGCCTACCAAGGCTCGCAACTTTTTCTTCTTCGGCAAGCTGTAAAGAAAGCGTCTCCCGCTCATTCTGCGCTTGAACCAAGGTGTTATACCCAGCAAAAAGACGGCGAAATTCTTGGCTCTGGCGGGAAACAACTGGAGTCTCTACTTTTTCGAGTGAACCTTTGCTGCCAGCTTCAAACAGGCGGGTCAGAAGTGCCACAGGTCGCGTCATCCGCCTTACAAGTACAAACCCAATCACAGCCATGATGACTGTGAGTAACAGATTTGTGGCAATAAGTGTCCAGAAGACTTCTTTCCGTTCCTTGAGGAGCAAAGCAATGTCTGCCTCAGAGGTTATCACGCCGAGAGTACGACCTTGATAGGTGATGTCACGACTGAAATGAGCCACCGCTCTTTCGGTATCAATCAGCACCTGATCGGGCGGAGCCTGTTGGAAGACAGATTTCGGTGCAGTTGACTGGGTGGGAAACTGAACAGGATCACTTGCTGCAATGACGCGACCATTCGTGTCTTTCACAATCGTCCAATTGACATTCAAGCTTCGGTACTGCGCGCGTGAACGATCCAGATTGTCGAAGACCTCCCAGACATCATCACGCACGACGGCAGGAGTGACCGCTGATGACAGCCCATCGAGATAAGCAGACGTGAGTTGTTGCAAATGCCGCTGCTGGGTATCGTCTAGCCGGGACAGAACCTGATTGGTGATGATGGCGCTGACGATGAACATCAAAATGGCAACCAACAACGGTGCCTTGA
>JANOTU010000626.1:0-8411 GCA_031416515.1 Hyphomicrobiales bacterium | reverse complement strand
CCCATGTCCTACTCAGCCATCAGCTCGCGCCGCAAATCCGTTGCCGTCCGAATCGGTCACATAACCGTGGGCGGAGGCGCTCCCATTGTTGTGCAGTCGATGACCAATACCGACACTGCGGATCTTGAAGGCACAGCGCGGCAATCGGCTGAGCTTTTCCACGCTGGTTCTGAACTGGTGCGCATCACGGTGGACCGCGACGAGTCCGCCAAAGCTGTGCCCCATATCCGCGAGCGCCTGAATCAGATGGGCGTGAATGTGCCGCTGGTTGGCGACTTTCACTACAATGGCCACACGCTGCTGGCCGATCATCCGGCTTGCGCTGAGGCGCTGGCCAAATACCGCATTAATCCCGGCAATGTCGGCTTCAAGGCGAAGAAGGACAAAAACTTTTCCATGATGATCGAGACGGCGATGAAGTTCGGCCGCGCGGTCCGCATCGGCGTCAATTGGGGCTCGCTGGATCAGGCGCTGCTGACCCAGTTCATGGATGAGAACGCAAAGTCGAAAGATCCCCGTGATGTGCGCCAGGTGATGCACGAGGCCGTGGTGCAATCGGGCTTGCTCTCGGCGGCGCGGGCTGAGGCGCTGGGATTGCCGCGCGACAAGATCATCATCTCCGCCAAATGTTCCGAAGTGCAGGACCTGATCGCTGTCTACCGCGCACTTGGCAGCCGCTGCGACTATGCCTTGCATCTAGGGTTGACCGAAGCCGGCATGGGGTCAAAAGGCATTGTCGCCTCGACGGCGGCCCTTTCAGTGCTTCTGCAAGAAGGTATCGGCGACACCATCCGCATTTCCCTCACACCCGAACCCGGCGGCGACCGCACCAGGGAAGTCATCGTCGCCCAGGAGATTCTGCAAACCATGGGCCTTCGCGCCTTTGCGCCGATGGTCATCGCCTGCCCAGGCTGTGGCCGCACCACATCCACGGTATTTCAGGAACTGGCCCAGGACATCCAATTTTATGTGCGCGAGCGCATGAGTGATTGGCGGAAGAACTACGCCGGATTTGAAAACCTGCAACTCGCTGTCATGGGCTGCATCGTCAACGGCCCCGGCGAATCCAAACACGCCGACATCGGGATTTCTTTGCCCGGCACCGGCGAGCTGCCAACCGCGCCCGTCTATATCGACGGCAAAAAAGCCATGACGCTGCGCGGTGAAAACATTTCGGGGCAGTTCAAGGAGATTGTGGAGAAATATGTGAAAGAGAGATGGGGGTAAGCCCGCAACATCGCCCTTCCTTTCTTCCCCTTCCCCCTCGCGGGGGAAGGGAGTCACACATCTTGTGCGGGCGTGACTTGCCTTCTTCTCTTCTCCCTTGGGAGAAGAAGGGGCCCGTCGCTCTTTCTTGCGACGGGAAGATGAGGGGATGCCGCGCCCGATTAACTGGCACCGGTGTTCCCTCACCCTCCCATTGCAAGGGCAATGGGCCCCTCCCTCTCCCAAAAGAGAGGGAAAAAAGGAAGCACGCCATTTTGTATGGTGGTGGCAAAGATGTGTGCATGCATTAGCCCCGCAGGGGAGGCTGGATCGCGCCCTCTTTCTTGGGCGCGAGACGGATGAGGGGGCGGTTCAACGAGTCCTGTAATATCAATGGCCGCATGTGGAGACAGTGGCCGGTGTCCGCTGGATCAGGTGAGCGCGGGGAAAGCGTGTTCGGGTTTGTAGGCTTTGAAGCTTGCGAGATGCTGGGCATTGCATTCGGCCTGCCAGCGCGAGCCTGGCAGCACGGCGCTGACGCATGTGTATTTGCCGCGGTAGGCCAATGTCGCCGGATTTTCCTCAATGGCCACCGCTGCCAGCGCCACGACACGGCCCTGCTGGCGCTCCACCAGGCGGATGGCGCCGTCCATGGTGCCGCCGGTTTCCACCCATTGGTCGGCAAGCAGCACTTTGGTGCCGGGGGCGAAGGCGGGCTGGCGCATTTCCATTTCCTGGGTGCGGCCGGAGTAGTTGGAAAAGCTCACCTTGTCGGTGTCCACGCAAAGCTTGCCTGCCTTGCGGATGGGCAGGAAGCCCCGGCCCAGCCTTGTGGCGAGCGCTGAGCCCAGGACAAAGCCCATGGCGTCCAGCCCGCCGACGACATCGATATTCACGCCCGCGAGATCGGCCACGAGATCATCGAGAAGATCATGGAAGGCCTCGCCATTGATGTAGATCGAGGTGGGGTCGAGCCAGGCGAATTTGGCACCCTTGGTATTGGGGGCCATGATGCCTAGATACCAGCGGTCATGGCGCGGGCCTTTGTCACGGGTCATGCCTGAGCTCCTTTGGTGTGTGAGTATTTCACCAGCCTGGCGAGGCGGGCGGCGTCGATATTGTAGAAATCTTGCCGCTTGTTGATGCCGGTGGCCACCATGAAGCAGTCAACCGCGCCCGCGTAAAGTGCCGCGTTCTCCGACGTGATGCCGGAAGCCACCGCCAATGCGTGATCGCCGAGGCCACGCCGGAACGCGGCGATTTTCTCCATATCCGCCGATTGTCCGGTGGCGAGGCCGGAGGTGCAGACCGCGTCCATGAAGCCCGTGGCAAGGCGCGCCGCATATTCATGCTGGGTCGGGGGCACCTCGCGCTGCTTCTTGAAGCAGGTGCCGCCGGTGTAGAAGCCGGACCAGCCGGAACCCTCCCGCGCCGCCGCGATTTCGCGCGCCTCAATCTGGTCATCGCTTGCGCGGCGCTCGTCAATGCGCGCGTCATCGGCCCAATAGCCATCGACCGCAATGCCCTCGCGCCGCAATTGGCCCAATACCGGAAAAGCCTCTCTTCCCGTCACCGCAAGAAAGTTGACACCCAGCCACAGCGCCGGAAACCTCGCCCTCACATGCCGGATGACGGGCAGGAATTGCCGACAGGGGAAATCATGATTGATGAGGAAAACCCCCGCCGCCCCCTCGCCAATGGCGATGCGCGTGTTCTCCTCCGCTTGGCCATTGTCGAGCACATGGATGACCGGCAAAATCACCGGCCCCACTGATTTGAACATTTTATGAAATGAATGACGATCCATGGCCAGCGGAACTCTGCCCAAGAAATGATCTCCAGACAAGACCGGAGCGCGCAACTCCCGTGCGCGTCGGTGGCGGGACGCCGCCGCTGCCCTGCCGGAGCCACACAAGGACCCTTGACACCCGGCGCCCGGCACCTGATACCATGTCGCATGGCAATACTGATCAGAAACGCAACCATCCTGGCAATGGGCGGCCCCAATGGTTCCACGCCATTCGAAGGCGACCTGCTCATCGAGGGCGACCGGATCGCCGCAATCGGGCCGCATCTGGATGCGCCGGAGCAGGCGCAGGTCATTGATGGCCGCGGTCGGCTGGTCATGCCGGGCCTGGTCAATGCGCATCTGCATTCCTGCGAAGCCCTGTTCAAGGGCCGCTATGACAATCTGCCGCTCGAACTGTGGATGCTTTTTTCCTACCCGATTCTGGGAACCAGGCCGCTCTCCGAACGGCTGATCTATCTCCGCACCATGCTGGTGGCCATCGAGTCGCTGAAGAATGGCGTCACCACCTTGAGCGACGACCTCTTCGAAGTCCCGCAGCAAACCCTCGACCAGCTTGGCGCGGCGGTGCAGGCCTATGATGACAGCGGCATTCGCGCCACGGTTTCGGGTCATGTGATCGACCGCAACTTCCTTGATACAATTCCCTATGCGCGCGAGACTGTGCCGCAGGCGATCCAGGACGCCGTGGGCCAGCTCCAGCCGCCAGCGGCGGCGGAATACATTGCTTTCGCCAAGGAGGCGCACAAGCGCTTTCATGGGCGGTCCGGGCGCATCCGCTTCATGCTGGCGCCTTCGGCGCCGCAACGCTGCTCCACCGAGCTCATGTTGGCGGTCGATGAGCTGGCGCGGGCCTGGCGGGTGCCGTTCCACACCCATATCGTTGAAACCAAGGTCCAGGGCGTCACCGGCCCGGTGTTTTACGGCAAGAGCCTGATCGCCCACATGAAGGATCTGGGCATCCTGCATCCCGGCGTCACCATCGCCCATTCGATCTGGGTGAGCAATGACGATATCGACCTGATGGGCGAAGCCGGTGTTTCCATTGTCCACAACACCATCTCCAACCAGAAGCTGGGAGCGGGGATTGCCCCGGTGCGGCGGCTGCTGTCGGCGGGGGTCAATGTGGCGCTGGGATCAGACGGCATCTGCTCCAACGACACCGCCCGGATGTTCGACGTCCTGCACGCCTGCGCGCTGATCCACAAGGTGACAACGCCCGATTATGCGCAATGGCTCGATGCTTCGGAAGTGCTGCATGCCGGCACCCTGGCGGGTGCCCGCAGCGCCCTCATCGGCGATGAGACCGGCTCGCTGGAAGTCGGCAAGAAGGCGGACATGATCATCCTCAACATGGCGAGTGTCGCGTTCACGCCGCTCAACGACATCCGCAACCATCTGGTCTATTGCGAGAACGGCGGCTCCATCGAGAAAGTGATCGTGGACGGCAGCATCGTTGTTGACGGCGGCAGGCTGCAGCGCGTCGACGAAGCAGCGCTGCTTGAAGAACTGCGCGCCCTGATGCCGGAGTTTCTGGCCTATCATGCCGGCGTCGAGAAGCAGAATACCGCATTGGTGCCCTATTTCAGCGCCATCCACCGGCGCTGCAACGCCGTTGACATCGGCATCCAGCGTTTGGCCACCGACGACGTCGACCGGGCCTGGCCGCGCAACCAGTAGCGCCAAGGCCGGCCTACCCCCAACGCGCCGCCCAAACCATTGTCTCGGTCATGCGATGTGCATCGTGCACGGGACATGCGCGCTCCGGAGCGGCGACGTCCCGTCGCCGACCTACTCTGCCCGCAGGCGCGGCGACAAGTACTTGACGTGGAATTATGTTGAAATTCCGCTGGACAAACCGGCGTTCCCGTGGTGCCATGGGGCTTGGGCATCTATGGATCAAGCAGGCCGGGCCGCCCGCCGGTCCTAAGGGAGAACCGCCATGAGACAAGACTTGAAAGCGTCACGCCGCGATGTTTTGAAATATGGGGCCGCCAGCGCCCTTGCCATGCCCTTTGTCAGCCGCGCCTGGGCGCAGGCCGTGGAGATCAACATGCTCGCCTGGTACGGCCACGGCGAGCCCGACATGGTGGGGGCTTTCGAGGCCGCCAACAATGTGAAGTTCAAGCCCAAATACTATGCCGGCGGCGACAACATGCTGGCGCTTATTGCCCAGTCGCCGCCCGGCACCTATGACATCATCCTGTCGGACGCAGAATTCGTCCAGCAGCTCAATGCCGCAGGCCTCATCGAAGATCTGAACGCCGCCGACTACCCGTTCGATGACATGCTCTATGACGACTTCAAGAAGTTCCCCGGCCACTGGAAGGACGGCAAGCTCTATTCCGTCATGCTGCGCTGCGGCCATCTCGGCGTTTCCTACAACACCACGGCGATTTCCGACGCGGAGGCCGCCAGCTACAAGTGCTTCTGGAAGCCCGAGATCAAAGGCAAGGTCGGCCATTTCGACTGGCATCTCCCCAGCCTCGGCCAGATGAGCCTCTACAATGGCAATGGCGCGAAACTGTGGGATCTCGACGCCGCTGCCTGGGGCAAGGTCAAGGAAACCACGCTGTCGCTGCGCCCGCAGGTGGGCGGATACTTTGATTACGGCGGCACCTTCAACGGCCTGAAGAACGGCGAGATGATGGCCATGGCAGGCATCGGCGACTGGATCACCGGCGTTTTGGAAAAGGATGGGGCGCCAGTCAAATCCGTGGTGCCGAAAGAAGGCGGCATTCAGTGGACCGAGTCCTATTCCATCGGCAAGGGCTCGGCCAAGGCCGACATGGTCAAGAGGTTTATGCAATACATGATGTCAGCCGAAGGCCAGGCGATCTCCGCCCAGATGGCGGCCTATCCGGGCTTTGCCGTCACCAAGGGCGGGCGCAAGATGCTGAACGAGAAGAACCCCAAGGAAGCCCAGCGCACCGGCCAGGTTGATGGTGCCCCCAACGACCCCGTGACCCTGATCAAGGAAGGCCGCATCCATTACCGCGACATTCCCAAGCAGCAGACCCTGGAAGACTGGAATGACTTCTGGCAGGAATACAAGAACGCTTGATCCAAGCAGGGCAAAGAACCCCTCCGCAGCGGCGGAGGGGTTCTGTTTTTCATGATGAGCGCCAAAACCAACCAAACGAATTTCTACGCGCTGGCCTGGCGCGCGCCGCTGATTGCCTTCCAGGGGCTGTTTTTTGTCGGGCCCCTGCTGTTCATGTTCGCCATGTCGTTCTTTCTGGTGAAGAACTACCGCATGGAACCAGCGCTCCAGCTTGGCAACTGGACCAAGACGCTGAGCAAGGGGTTCTTCTGGGATTCCTATTTCCTCACACTCTGGCTCGCCGCCCTTGCCGTGATCACAACCTGCGCCATCGCGTTTCCTGCGAGTTATTTCCTGGCCTTCCGGGTGTCGGCGAATGTCCGGCGCTGGGCCATCTTTTTCCTGATCATTCCGTTCTTCACCAGCTACCTGGTGCGGATTTTCGCCTGGCAGGTGATCCTGGCGCAACAGGGCGTGTTCAATGCCGGCTTTTCGTTCGTGGGGCTGGGCCCTTACACCATGCTGAACACCAAGCTTGGCACCATGATTGGATATTTGACCCTGTGCCTGCCGCTGGTGGTTATCCTGCAAACCTTCTCGCTGGCCAACATTGACCAGCGGTATATCGAGGCGGCGCACAATCTCGGCTGCGGGCGCCTGCGGGCGATCTTCACCGTCATCATGCCATTGGCCAAGACCGGGCTGATTGTGGCGGCGGTATTTTGTTTCATCCTGTCATTCGGCGATTTCGTCGCTCCCTATTATCTCGGCGGCTCAAAACCGCCTACTCTTTCGATCATGATCATCGACACCTCCAAATCCGGCCAGCAATGGCCGCGCGCCGCAGTGGTGGCCATCATGATGATTGTCACCTTGCTAGTGGTCGCCTTCAGCGCCATTAGCTATGCTTACGGCAAGCGCAAATGAGGAATGACCCCGCCACAAAATGGTTCCTGCGCTTTTATACAGCGCTGGTCTTCGTGTTCATTTTCGCGCCGATTGCGGCAAGCGTGGTCTTCTCGTTCAATTCCGACCGTTTTCCCACCATTCCGCTGGGCTCCATCACCACGCATTGGTATGAGGTGGCGTTTTCCGACGGGGATGTGTGGGATGCGGCGGGGGTGAGCATTTTTGTAGCCGTCATCACTGCGGTCCTCGCCACGGCCATCGGCTTTTCCGCAGCCTACACCGATTTCCGTTATGATTTTTTCGGCAAGAAGGCGTTCCTGGTGCTGGCGCTGCTGCCGCCCACCATTCCACTGGTGATCTTCGCGCTGGCGACACTGGGCTGGCTCTCGGTCTTCGGCGCTTCGGGGCTGGTTTCTTCCATCATCATCGCGCACACGGTTTTGTGCGCGCCCTTCGCCATGGCGGTGATCCGGCTCAGGCTCAACCAGATGGACCCCAATCTTGAGCCCGCCGCCTGGAACCTTGGCGCTTCCGAATGGGCCACCATGAAAGCCGTGATCATTCCCTTCACGCTGCCCTCGATCATCGCCAGCCTCTGCCTCACGGCGGCGGTTTCCTTTGACGAATTCGCGGTGGCCTGGTTCGTCTCCGGCCTCAACAAGACGGTGCCGGTCATCATCCTTGAAATCCTCACAGGCAATATCGATCCGCAGATCAACGCCATTGGCTCGGTGGTGTTCCTGGTCTCGATCACGCTTGTGGTGATCGCGCAAGTGTTGGTGATGGGCCGGGGCAAGGCGGAGCCCGCAGCATGAACGAGCCCCTCGTGGTGTTTGAGAATGTGGTGAAGCGCTTTGATGCTTTCGAAGCGGTGAAGCGCATGAATTTGCACATCCACAAGGGCGAATTCCTGGCCCTGATGGGGCCATCAGGCTGCGGCAAAACCACCACGCTGCGCATGCTCGCAGGGCTTGAGGAACCCACGGAAGGCGAGATCCGGCTGGGCGGAAAGTCGCTCGCGGGTGTCAAACCCAGCGCGCGCGACACGCCCATGGTGTGGCAATCCCTCGCGCTGTTTCCCTTTCTCAACGCCCGCGAAAATGTCGAGTTCGGCCTCAAGATGCGGGGCCAAGACGCGGCCACCCGCCGCGCCAAGGCGCTGGATTGGCTGGCGCGCCTCGACATCGCCGAATTCGCCGAGCGCGATGTCGCCTCGCTGTCCGGCGGCCAGCGCCAGCGCGTGGCGCTGGCGCGGGCGCTGGTCACCGAGCCCAGCATCCTGCTGCTTGATGAGCCGCTCTCAGCGCTTGACGCCCATCTGGTGATCCGCATGCAGGCCATGCTCACCAAGCTGCAGCGCGAACTGGGCATCACCTTTGTCTATGTCACGCACTCGCAGTCCGAGGCCTTCGCCATGGCCGACCGGGTGGTGATCATGTCGCGCGG
>JANOTU010000625.1:0-1997 GCA_031416515.1 Hyphomicrobiales bacterium | reverse complement strand
GTTGAAAAGCTGGTGATGCGCCCGCCTTCCACCGTGATCCATTTGGAATGGGTGCCAGGGGTGACAAAATGGGTGACACCCTGGCCAAACGAGCCGAAGACCTGGGTTTCCTCGCTGCGCATGACATCGGGGATGCCGTCTGTTGAGCGGTATGAAAGACCGGTTGAGAAGGCGATGTGGCGGCCTTGTTTTGAGGTGTGGTGATGCAGGGCCCTGGCAAGTTCGGCGGGGCCAGCGGGACAGGCGACATAGGGCAGCTCGATCCAGCCCTGGCGCGAGGTGATCATGCCGGCGGCGAGGATGGGGAGGTTTTTGTTCCAGTGGCCGATGTGGGTTTCAAGCGCGGCGTCGAAATCGCCGCCGGTGACGGAGAGAATGCCGTGGGGGGCGGAGATGGTATCGGTGACATGGCCTTGCGCATCGCCAAGATAGGCGCGGAAAGACGTGGTGCCCCAGTCGAGGGCGATGAAGTCTTTCATTTTCGCACGCGGCGGCCAAGGGCCCTCATCCGGCCTTCGGCCACCTTCTCCCATGCCAAGGGGCACGGGAGAAGGCGCTTGATTGTTGATGGCCTTCTCCCGTTCGCCTTCGAATGGGAGAAGGTGGCCGAAGGGCGGATGAGGGCCCCTTGGCTCACAGCATCCTCACAGCGTCCGGCTTGTAGCGCTGCTTCACGGCTTTGAGCTTGTTGCGCAAGGGCGCGCCGAAGCTTGGGGCTTCGATTTCGAATTCGTCGCCATCTTGCGTGACAATGCCGTCGGCGATGGAGAGGGTGCCGGTGCCGAAGAAATGGATGTGGAGATCGCCGGGGCGGCGGAAGCCTTCATATTTGAAATGGTGGAATTCGAGATTGGCGATGCTGTGCGACATGTTGGCTTCGCCGGTGAGGAAGGGTTTTTCCCAGATGACTTCGCCCTTCCGGCGGATGCGGGATTTGCCTTCGATGTGGGCGGGGGGCGGCCCGGTGATCAACTCCGGGCCTACGGCGCATTGGCGGAGTTTGGAGTGGGCGAGATAGAGATAGTTCTGCCGCTCCATGATGTGATCGGAATATTCATTGCCGAGCGCGAAGCCTAAACGACAGGGCTTGCCGGTGGGGCCGATCATGTAGATCGCCGCCATTTCCGGCTCCTCGCCGCCATCAAGGGCGAAGGCGGGGCGTTCGAGGACGTCGCCGGGGCCTGCCAGCCAGGAGCCATCGCCCTTGTAGAACCATTCGGGCTGCACGCCCGCCTCGCCCTTCTTTGGTTTGCCGCCTTCGATGCCCATCTTGAACATCTTGAGCGAGTCGGTGAGGTCCTCGGTTTTACTCTCCAGCTTCTGGTGCATTTTATCGCGCGCGGCGGCAGAGCCTAAATGCGTGAGGCCAGTGCCGGTGATCAGGCAATGGGCGGGATCGGGATGATCGGCGGGGACGTGGACGCGGTGTTCTTTGAGCGCAGCAGCGTAGTTCTCGGTGGCGCTGGTGGCGAGAGACTTGGCTGTGGCGCTGAGACTCTTGCCTTCGAGGATGGCAAGGGCTGCCAGATCAATGCTGCGGGGCACTTTTTTGAGCAGCACGATTGCGGCGCCGTCAACCAGCCCCACGCGGCGTTTGCCCTTGCTGTCGGTGATCTGCACGATATTCATGGTGTCGCCTCCTTTGGCCAGGTGTCAGAGATGCGGTAACCATCGGGCCACGGATCGCTTTCGTCAAGCATGAGTGTGGATTGCCCGGTGATCCAGGCGCGGCCCGATATCGAGGGAATGATGCCGGCGGGCGTCACCGCCTCGATCCGGCCAGAGAAGCGGCTCTCGATGATCGAGCGCCCGATATAGGTATCGCCCGGTTTCATGAGCCCCTTGGCATGGAGCACGGCCATCAGCGCGGAGCAGCCGGTGCCGGTGGGCGAACGGTCGATTTTTCCGGGATTGATGACGCAGGCATTGCGGCTGGAGAGATGGCCATCGATTGTTTCCAGGGGGCCGGTGATGAAGGCGAAGGAGAAGTGATTCCA
>JANOTU010000624.1:0-2046 GCA_031416515.1 Hyphomicrobiales bacterium | reverse complement strand
GGGGAGGAAAGTTCATCATGAAGCTCTCCGGCCTCAATGCCCGCCGTTGGCAAATCTTCAAGATGAACCGGCGCGGGCTGTGGTCGTTCTGGATTTTCACGGTCCTGTTCCTGATATCGTTGTTTGCTCCGATCATCTCCAATGACCGGCCCATTCTTGTCTCCTACAAGGGCGAGCTTCTGTTCCCCACGATTGTCGATTACCCGGAAGCCAAATTTGGCGGATTTCTTGCCCGCACCGATTACCGCGATCCCGTCAACCAGGAGGAAATCGCCGCCAATGGCTGGATCCTCTGGCCTGTCATTCGCTATTCCTACAACACGGTGAACAACGAGCTGCCTTCACCAGCGCCATCGCCGCCCGCCTGGCGCATGACCAGCGATTTGGCCTGCGGCAAATACGCAAACGCTGCCGCCGACGCCAATTGCACCTTCGGCAATCTCAATTGGCTGGGCACGGATGACCAGGGCCGCGATGTGGTGGCGCGCCTGATTTACGGCTTTCGCATCTCCGTGGCCTTCGGTCTCATCCTCACCATCCTCTCCTCCATCATCGGCATGGCGGCGGGCGCCATCCAGGGCTATTTCGGCGGCTGGACCGACCTTTTGTTCCAGCGCTTCATCGACATCTGGGCCTCGATGCCGACCCTCTATCTCCTCATCATCCTCGCCGCTTTCATCACGCCGACCTTCTGGATACTCCTCTTCATCCTCGTGCTGTTCTCATGGACAGGGCTTGTGGGATTGGTGCGCGCCGAATTCCTCCGCGCGCGGAATTTTGAATATGTCCGCGCCGCGCGGGCGCTTGGCCTCTCCGATTCCCGGATCATGTTCAAGCATCTGATGCCCAATGCGGTGGTCTCCACCATCACCTTCATGCCCTTCATCCTTTCGGGCTCGGTGACAACGCTCACGTCGCTCGATTTCCTCGGCTTTGGCCTGCCTCCGGGTTCGCCATCGCTTGGCGAACTCATCGCCCAAGGAAAAAACAATCTGCAAGCGCCGTGGCTGGCTTTCACCGGCTTCTTCGTTGTCTCCATCATGCTTTCGCTTCTCGTCTTCATCGGCGAAGCGGTGCGCGATGCGCTGGATCCGCGGAAGACCTTCGCATGAGCGAGACGCTTCTCCAGGTGAAAGACCTGTCGGTCGCCTTCCATCAGGCGGGCCGCGCCACGCTGGCCGTGGACCGGGTTTCATTTTCGATCAACAAGGGCGAGACACTCGCGCTCGTGGGCGAGTCTGGTTCCGGCAAATCGGTTTCCGCGCTCTCCATTCTCAAGCTCCTGCCCTATCCCTCGGCCTCGCACCCCTCTGGCTCGGTCATGTTCAACGGCGAGGAACTGCTTGACGCCGATGAGCGTGACTTGCGCAAAGTGCGCGGCAACGGCATCACCATGATTTTTCAGGAACCGATGACCTCGCTCAATCCGCTGCATTCGGTTGAGCGCCAGATCGGTGAAATCCTCGATATACACCAGGGCCTCAAGAACGAGGCCCAGCGCGCCCGCATTGTTGAGCTCATGTCGAAAGTCGGCATCCGCGATCCCGAAACCCGCCTTCTCGATTATCCGCACCAACTCTCCGGCGGCCAGCGCCAGCGGGTGATGATCGCCATGGCGCTGGCCAACAATCCCGATCTTCTCATCGCCGATGAGCCAACGACCGCACTCGATGTCACCGTGCAGGCGCAAATCCTGAAGCTGCTCAAGGACCTGCAGGCCGAATTCGGCATGGCCATGCTGCTCATCACCCACGACCTCGGCATTGTCCGGCACATGGCGGATACTGTGGCCGTGATGCAGCGCGGCAGAATCGTCGAGCAAGGCGAGGCCAAGGCGGTTTTTGATGCGCCACAGCACAGCTACACCCAGATGCTGCTCAAAGCCGAACCCAAGGGCACACCGCCTGTGTCTGATCCCACAGCCCCCATCGTGCTCGAAACCAAGGGCCTCAAGGTCTGGTTCCCGATCCGTCGCGGCTTCTTTCGTAAGACCATTGGCCACATCAAGGCGGTGGACGGGCTTGATGCTACGGTCCGCGCCGGGCA
>JANOTU010000623.1:0-5709 GCA_031416515.1 Hyphomicrobiales bacterium | reverse complement strand
GGGACACGATAAATGGCAATGCGCTTGTCAGCGTCTTCCCCCAGCCCAGACCGATGGTCATATGGCTTGAAACATTTTGGGAGATGTAAGCCCCGAGCGCCGCGCCCAAAATTGAGGCGGTCTGATTTTGGTCTTGCGGCTCAGGAATGACCATAGCGCGGGAGAAGCCCCAACGCTCTTCAAGCGCGCGTTCGAGTTCGACGCATCTGCTGAGGTTGGTTGTGACACGAATTTGAACGGTGCCATCGAGCCTTGAGGCTGCGAGGATTCGCAATACTTTCGATTTGTTCAACCCGGTTTGGCTGACGATCTCATCCTGCGTCTTGCCCTCCACATAATAGAGCCAGGCAATCCGGGTTTTTGAGTGATCCGATGGTTCCTGGAAAGTCATATCCCTCCTATCATCCCTTGCCCAATGCCGGGAGTCCGGTGACTCTCCCGGCCGACACAGTTTGCCAGCCGGGGACACAAGGCATGGAAGGTCAATTCCAGGTCAGGTGATGTTGTAGATGCGGCGCGCATCATCCTGTGTGGCGAGCGGACGACCGACTTCACGCGCGATCTGTTGAACCTCTTGCAAGAGTTCAAGGTTGGTCGGATTGCGATGGGGAGAATAATGCAGCTCCAGGCCTGTCTTGACGTGACCGCCAAGCTCAATGGTCCGGCGGACCAGTGGGCGGTAGTCGTAGTCACCCTCGCCCCAGATCGAAATAAACCACGGCAACTTGTGTTTTGCCTGGGCGATCATGTCGAGATAGTAGTAGAGGCTCTCAAGCGATGGCTCCATGCCGCAGGTGCCAATTGGCTTTTCGGACGTCAGGCCATATTTTCCGACGAAATAGAAGTCCCAATTTGTGCCCTTGGTGAACATGCCACGGTCAACATAGTGGCGCGCCACGCGCAGATGGCCTGGCTCGTAAACACCCCAGATCATGGCAATGTCACGTTTGCGGCAGAAGGCAACCTGTCGGGCAACCTGGGTCAAATCCCAACCATAGGCGCGACCAACGGCATTGCCGTCCTTGTCTTCGTCCACAACAAACTGATCGATGCCCGTATCAACGACGGCCACCTGCACATTGGCGTGCTTGTTCAAATAGTCGACATGTTCCAGTCCACAGTCATCAGGCGCAACCAACAGATTGTTGCAGGTGGTCGGGTACCAGATCATATCAGGGCGCTGCTTCAGGATCGGGCCCCAGGCAATCATGTAGTCGTCAAAGGCAGCCTTGCCCAAAAGGTCAAAATTTGTGTTGTGGACGTGGATGGCAGATGCGCCGGCATCCCAGCACCGAATCGCATCCTCGACAACTTCTTCATAGGACACTGGCGTGTTGGGATTCATGTGTTTGGTGCGAATGCCATTTTGATGAGATTCAATCATCAATGGCTCGTCCCACTGAGGTTTCATGTCGGCGAATTTGTCCAGTGCTGTTGCCATTGCTTTTCTCCCTTTGTTTGGCTGCCCGCTTCGTTTTTGGTTTTCAGAGTATCGGTGCGCCACCCACACCAAACACTGCATGCGCAGAACTGGAGCCGAACGGCTTGAATTCTGCCGTCTTGCAATCAGCGCTGCTGAATTTTAATTAATTCAACCCTACCTAAGTCCACCACTACGCTGAACATTTGTCAACTTCAAATTAGTAAAGGTCAACAACTGCGGATGAATGTTGTCGCACCATCATGAGGGGTGCAAATGGATGCCTCAGATCGACTAAAAGGACAACAGCAGAACGAAACCCCTGATACTCTTGATGAAACAGCGCCAGAATTTTTCTGTTGAAGCCGTTTGTGTCCAAAAATATTCAAAAAAAGACTGAACATTTAATTTTTTGGATTGACATTTGTACACTGATGTTGAACATTCCATTTTATGAAAAATCTTGGGAGGTTCCATGGCGGAGATTTTTGATCACAAGGGTCATCCTGTAAAACACGGCAGGGCGCGGGTAAACGGCATCCGGATGCATTACGTCACCGCAGGCCAAGGTGAACCGCTGCTGCTCTTGCATGGAACGCCGAAGACCAACTTCTATTGGGCAAAGCTGTTTCCGCTCTTGACAGAACGCTTCACGGTCGTCGCTCCTGACCTTCGCGGCTTTGGTTATACGGACAAGCCTCCAGCTGAAGAGGGCTATGATTCCCTGACCAATGCGAAAGATGTCGCTGAGTTGATGACCTTCCTCGGCCATGAGACATTCCATCTTCATGGTGAGGATCGCGGTGCTGAATTTGCCTATGCCCTTGCCGCTACGGAACGCAGTCGCGTCAAGACACTTTCATTTTGCGAAATGCTGCTGTCCGGCGAAGGCCTCGAAGAATGGTCAAACTTTACGCTCGATAACGTCTCGGCGCAGTTCCGCCAGCAAGGGGTTTGGGTTTGGCACATTCCATTTTTCTGGATTCCGCATCTCCCAGAAATGCTGATCAGCGGACGCGAGCGCGAATTCTGGGAATTCTGGATCAAGGCCGAGACATGGAACCCGAACGCGATTTCCGATGAGGCTATTGATGAATGGATCGCACGGTTGGCTGCTCCCGGCGGCCTGCGTGGTTGCCTTGAAACATATCGTGCGGGCTTGAAGAACGCCCGCATCAACAAAGAACTCAAAAAAACCAAGCTGACACTGCCGATCATGACAGTTGGCGCACCGGAATTTTTCGGCCCTCTCGTCGAAGACCAGATGCGCAAAGTCTCCAACGGAGTGGAACGCTCCGCCGTCTTTGAAGAGTGCGGCCACAGTTTGTCCTGGGAGGCCGAAGATCGTCTCGCCAAGTTGCTCCATGAATTCATGCTGAACCGCTGAATAAACACCGGAGGGCTTCCTTCCGGACATACAAACCAGAAAAACGTCATCAGGAGAAGAAACATGACTTACACAAGACGCGCCGCCCTCAAGGCAACGACCGCATTGATCGCCTGCCTTGCCATGTCAACTGCGGCATTCGCAGCTGGCAACATCGCTGCCGATATCCAGCACCCGCTTTGGTATCAGCCACCATCTGAAAAGACGCTTGAACTCGCCAAGATTGACGACCTCTCAAACACGGTTGTCAGCGATGGCCAACGCGGTGAAAAGGGCGTACTCGGCTCTTCCATTCAGATCACGGACGAACAGGCCGCAAAGATCAAGGCTGGCAATTTCACCGTCGGCATTTCCATGGGTTGGCTGGGTGATGACTGGGCTTCCGAGCAACTTATCGGCCTCAAGGAAACATTCGAAAAATACGGCGTCAAAGTCGTTGCCGAAACCAATGCCAATTGGGACGATGCCAAGCAGATTGCCGACCTCGAAACCATCGCCGTGTTGAAGCCGAGCCTCGTGGTTTCCATTCCATTGAATGGCAAGACGACAGCATCTGCATTCAAGCAACTTAAAGAGGGTGGCGCAAAAGTCGTATTCATCGACCAAGCCGTTGAAGGCATGGAACCTGGCAAGGACTACGTGTCGATTGTGTCGTCGGACAATCTTGCACTTGGCATGTACATTGCTGACGAACTCGCAAAGTCAATTGGCGGCAAGGGTGAAGTCGCTGCCATGTATTTTGCCAACGACTTCTACGTCACCAACCTTCGTTATATCGGCTTTGTTGCCCGCCTGATGGCAAAATATCCTGACATCAAGCTGGTGGCGGCCGTTGGCCACGACAATCCGGACAAGGGCCTGGAAGTGGCTCAGGCAGTTCTTGCCCGCTATCCAAATCTGAATGGCATGTATGCTTCATGGAGCATCCCTGCCATGGGCGCTGTGACAGCCGCACAAACTGCAGGCCTGACGCCAGACAAGTTCAAGATCGCAAACGAAAACTTCGACCAGATCGTTGCTGCCAACATGGCTAAGAATGGTTTCATCGCTGGCATCTCTTCGCAACGCCCCTATGATCAAGGCGTGGCTGAAGCAAAAGTGGGCTTGCTCGCCCTGATTGGTGAGCAGACCCCTGCCTATGTTGTGGTGCCACCACTGGCCGTGAACCGCGGCAATCTTCCAGAGTCATACAAGACCATCTACCGCAAGGAACTGCCTGCCGAGATGGCAGCTGATCTCAAGAAGTAAGGTCTTCAGCACACACGAGAACTGCGGCCAGCGTTAAAGTGCGCTGGCCGTCCCAACACCTAATTTTCGCAGCTCGCCCGGGGTATGACAGTGGCAGAACCAACCATTCTCGAAATGCGCGACATAGAGAAGTCGTTCGGCAATATCCCTGTCTTGAAGAAGGTGAATTTTGCCCTGCAAAAAGGTGAGGTTCACGCCTTCATGGGCGGCAATGGCGCTGGCAAATCCACGCTCATGAAAGTTCTCACAGGTGTCTATCAACGCGACTCTGGCGAGATTGTAATCAACGGCAAGTCACACGAATTCGCCACGCCCCGTGACGCCGAGGCTGCTGGCATTGCCATGATTTTCCAGGAGTTGAGCCTTATCCCGACACTGACAGTCGCGCAGAATATCTTTCTTCACCGTGAGCCGCGCTCCGGCTATCTGCTGAACGACAAAGAGGCGGTACGCCGTTCACGCGAAATCCTCACCGACCTTGGCGAAGACATTGATCCGAATGCGCGCGTGGAAGACATCAGTTCCGGGGCATGCCAAATGGTCGAGATCGCCAAGGCACTTTCGCAGAATGCGCAAATCCTCGTGATGGACGAACCAACGTCGTCGTTGTCGGAACATGAAACCAGTGCCCTCTTCCGCATCGTGCGCAGACTACAAAGCAACGGCATTTCGATCATCTACATCTCGCACCGCATGGCCGAAATTTTTGAACTCTGCGACCGCGTGACGGTCATGCGGGATGGCGGGATTGTGCTCACCGACACCTGCAAAAATATCTCAATGCAGGTATTGATTGACGCCATGTTGGGGCCCGGCACAGGGTCATCTCTGAAATGGCGCGAACGCAACTCCAACGCTGATGCACCTATAGTACTCGACGTCGAGAACATCACATCGGCCGGAGAGTATCGCGATGTCAGCTTTCAGATCAAAGCAGGCGAAATTGTCGGTCTCGCCGGCCTGATGGGATCGGGACGCACGGAAATTGCACAAGCAATTTTCGGGATCACGTCACCGGACACCGGAGTGGTGCGCCTCAACGGCAAAACAATTAACTCAACGGCAGACGCAATAGCCGCAGGAATTGCCCTCGTTCCCGAAAGCCGTCGCAGGCAAGGTCTCATTCTCGACCATAGTGTATCTGAAAATTTTCTCCTGCCTAACCTCGATCTTTTCAAGACTGGCTATTTTGTCGGTGTACGCGGCGCGGCGCGCAAGATCATGGACTTCATTAAACTGTTGGGCATCAAGACTGACAGCCCCGACAAAGCGGTCCATGAGTTATCCGGTGGAAATCAACAGAAAGTCGTTCTCTCGAAATGGCTTGTCCGTGAGCTGAAGCTGCTCATTCTCGATGAACCAACTCTTGGTGTCGACATTGGTGCAAAGTCAGATATTGTTGAAATCGTACGCAAACTCGCCGACAATGGTGCTGCTGTTCTGGTCATTTCATCTGAATTTGAAGAATTGCTCGCCATGAGCGACCGTATCCTGGTCTTGCAGGATGGAAATATCACCAACCAGCTTGATCGCCGCAACATCGCATCGGAAGAGGTCCTTCATCATGCAGTCCAAAGCTAGCGCGACCGTGGCCGCTCCCGCGCCTGTTATCATCCCCCAGGCCAGACACGTGCAATGGCGCGACTTTGTAGTC
>JANOTU010000622.1:0-2608 GCA_031416515.1 Hyphomicrobiales bacterium | reverse complement strand
GTTCTTGTAACGAATGCCGGTGGCTGCGGATGCCAGCTTGACGCCGCCAATTTCTGGCAATTTGGGAAAAGCCGCTGGTGCCAGCGGTGAAACGGGTAGCGCCATGGAGAGGTTTCCGCTGGTTACGGGGCCTGCAAATCGCCTTTGCCGCCACTGTCGGGTTCAGTTTCGTTGGCCGTTGCTTCCGCAGGCGCTGCGACCTTGCCAGCCTGCTTGTCCTGGAAGGCCTTAGCCGCTTTGGCGGCTTCGGCGGCGTATTTCTTCAAGTCTTCGTCGATGATCTCAACCTTGGACGAGGCCCGGACACTGTCCATGGCCTCCTGCACTTTTTTGCGAAGCAGCGCATTGCGGATGGCGGGCTTGACCTGATCGTAAGGCTGGGCAGCGCCCATCTTGCGGTCTTCAATCCGGATGATATGCCAACCAAAATCGGTCTTTACAGGCTTTGAGGTCTGGCCCGCTTTCAGCGCGAAGGCTGCGGCAGAAAACTCCGCCACCATTTCGGGCGCCGTGAAATAGCCGAGATCGCCGCCGTAATCCTTGGAACCATCAAGGCTGTATTTTTTGGCCAGATCTTCAAATTTGGTGCCATCCGCCAGCTGCTTGGCGATAACTTCCGCTTCCTGCTGTGAGCCCACCAGAATGTGACGGGCGCGCACCCGCTCGGTCTGCACAACCTTGGAGGCTTCGGCATCATAGGCGGCCTTGATCTGCTCTTCAGTGACCAAGGGTCTGATTTTCTGGAAGAAATAGGCATCGCGAAGCGCCTTGGCCTGATAAAGAGCGAGGCGGCGCTTGTATTCATCGGTGTCGGCAATGCCGTCCTTGACCGCCAATTGCGCCATCAGGTGGCGCTCCACCAGATATTCCACCACAAAGGGGTAACGCAGCTTTGGCGGCAAATCCGGCAACTGGCCCAAAATGTCATCGGTTGCCATCTGCACTTCCGAAACCTTGATCTCGTGGCCATTAACGATGGCGATGACCTTGTCTTCCTTGGCCTGGGCAAAAGCCAACCCACCCAAGGCAGTATAAGCCACCACGGCGAGCAAATTCCGTATCCGAAGCATCAAATCCACCTTAAATCCAAGCCCAACCCAACGACGCGGTCAATGACCACCAATCAAGGCAATAATATGCCTCGCTGTCACGCCAGGCAGGGAACCAACCGAAGTTGGTCTTTGATCTTGAAAACAAGCTGATGCAAGGGGGCTTAACGAGTTTGTGCCGACTGTTGCAAAAATACCACACTTATTGATTTGATCTCCCGCCCACCCTATTTCAGCCGATAGAATGTTGCCCCGGCAGCCCAACTTGACTACAAGGCTGCAAAATCTCTGGGTTCTCATCCCTTTTCCAGGAAACCGCACAATGCTCGGAATGCGCTCGCTTGCAGCTAAAATATTCGGTACGACAAACGACCGCAAAGTCGGCAAATATCGCGGGAAAATTGACGAAATCAACGCGCTGGAGCCAGAAGTAGCGGCTCTCTCAGACGCTGATCTGCGCGCCCGGACGGCTCAATTCCGCGCCGAAGTGGCTGCTGGAAAGAGTTTGGACGATCTCCTGGCCCCGGCTTTTGCCACGGTGCGGGAAGCTGCAAAGCGCAGCCTTGGCCAGCGGCATTTTGACGTTCAACTCATCGGCGGCATCGTGCAGCATGAGGGCCGCATCTCGGAAATGAAGACCGGCGAAGGCAAAACCCTGGTGGCAACGCTGGCAGTTTATCTCAATGCGCTGTCCGACAAGGGCGTTCATGTGGTCACCGTCAACGACTATCTGGCAAAACGCGACTCGGAATGGATGGGCCAGGTCTACAGCTTTCTGGGGCTGACCACCGGCGTCATCATCCACGGTCTTGATGATGCAGAGCGCCGCAAGGCCTATGCCTGCGATGTCACTTACGCCACCAACAACGAGCTGGGCTTTGATTACCTGCGCGACAACATGAAATACCATCTCGAAGAGATGGTGCAGCGCGGCCATAATTTTGCAATCGTTGACGAAGTCGACTCCATCCTCGTTGATGAAGCGCGCACCCCGCTGATCATTTCAGGCCCCGTCGATGACAAGTCGGATCTCTACAACACCATCGACAAATATATCCCCGAACTGGCGCCGGAGGATTATGACCTTGATGAAAAGCAGCGCTCCTGCACGCTCACCGAAAAGGGCAATGAGCATCTGGAGCAGGTGCTGGGCGCTGCCGGCCTGCTCAAGGGCGACAATCTCTATGATGCCGAAAACGTCACCATCGTGCATCATGTGCAGCAGGCGCTGCGCGCCCACCGCCTGTTCGCGCGCGACAAGGACTACATCGTCAAGGATGACCAGGTCATCATCATCGATGAGTTCACCGGCCGCATGATGCCGGGCCGGCGCTATTCCGAAGGCCTGCATCAGGCGCTGGAAGCCAAAGAGCATGTGGCGATCCAGCCGGAGAATGTCACACTCGCCTCGATCACCTTCCAGAATTATTTCAGGCTTTATGAGAAACTCGCCGGCATGACCGGCACGGCCTCCACCGAGGCTGACGAGTTCATGGACATCTACCAGCTCGACGTGCTCGAAATTCCGACCAACATGCCGGTTGGCCGGAAAGACGAAG
>JANOTU010000621.1:0-3475 GCA_031416515.1 Hyphomicrobiales bacterium | reverse complement strand
CATCTTGTGTTTCATTGCTTTTTCTCCATTGCGCAGCAGCAGGACGACTGTCATGCCTGCCCGCGCCTCCCAACCCTCACCCTGAGGTGCGAGCTCTTGCGAGCCTCGAAGGGCCCCCCACGGTACTGAACCTGCAACCGTCCTTCGAGGCTCGCGAAGGTGCTCGCACCTCAGGGTGAGGGTTGGGAGGCGCGGGCAGGCATGACAGTCGTCCTGCTGCTGCGCAATGGAGAAAAAGCAATGAAACACAAGATGCATGACGATGCCATGGCCGAGCTTTACAGCGAAAATCAAGCGCTTGCTGTAGAAATGTTGAACGGCATTCTTGAAGATGGCGATCAAGGTGAATTGATGATCGCGCTTCGGCAGATGACCAAGGCGTTTGGCGGCGTTTCCAAAGTCGCAGCGCAGGCGCATCTCAACCCGACGCAGCTCTACCGGACCCTTTCGCCCGATGGGAATCCGGCCTTTAGCAGTCTGTCTGCAATTCTCAAGGCAATGGGCATGCGCCTGTCAGTGCAATCTGTTTCCGGAGGAGCCAAACATGTCTGAAGCAAAACCCGCAACCCTTCGCGCAGTGGATGTCGAACCCCGCACCACCACCATCTATCCCGCACCCTTCGCCGCGGAACTCAAGGGCCGCGAGAAGCGGGCGCTTGGCGATGCGTTTGGGCTGGACCGGTTCGGCGTCAATCTCACGACTATGGCTCCTGGCACGTGGTCGTCCCAGCGTCATTGGCATGAGCAGGAAGACGAGTTTGTCTATGTGTTGTCCGGAGAACTCACGCTCATTGATGATGCAGGCGAACATCTCCTAGCGCCCGGCATGTGCGCGGGCTTCAAGGCTGGTGTCGCCAACGGCCACCACCTCGTCAACAAATCCTCCGCGCCCGCCAGCTATCTGGAAATCGGCACCCGGTCCGGCAATGAAGTTTGCCACTACTCCGAAGCCGACATGAACGCTGCCAAGGCGGGCGGCAAGTGGGCGCTGACGCGGAAGGATGGCACGCCCTTCTAGCGCCGTTTGCCCGCAATATCCGGGGCCTGTGGAAACCGGGATTTTAAATCGCGCTCTGTCACACTCATGTGGTTGCGGGTGTATTGCTCGCTGGCATCGCGCAAGGGCTGGAAATCCCAGGGGAAGCGCTGGCCGTGTTTCAGCGCCTCAAACATCATGTGGCGTGATTGCTGGCTTTGCAAGACTTCCGTATTAATGCGCGGGATGTCGAATTTGGCCTCCACCTCATGGCGGAATTGGGCCGCTATGGGGTGCGCGAGATTGTGCAGCTCATCGGGATCATCGGCGAGATTGAACAACTGGTCGGGATCGCTCGGCGTGTGGATGAACTTCCACGGTCCGCGGCGCAGCATATACATGGGAGCCACCGCGCCCTCCGCCAGATATTCGCCCCACGCAGTCGCATCGCCATTTTCCGCAGCACCCTTGAGCAAGGGAAGGAGCGAACGGCCATCAACCTCGCGCGCCAGTTTCACGCCTGCAATATCAGCCAGCGTCGGCGCCAAATCAGCAAGGCTCACCGGCTCCTTCACCCGCCGCGCCGCAAATTTCGGCGACCACACCAGCAGCGGCACGTGAGCGGAGGGCTCCAGAAACGACATCTTGTACCAAAGCCCGCGCTCACCCAAAAAATCACCGTGATCAGAAGTGAAAATAATGATGGTGTCCTCAAGCTTCCCCGTGGCCTCCAGGCTCGCGATCAATTGCCCGACGAGATCATCAACATATGAAATATTGGCGAAGTAGCCATGCCGCGCCGCGCGGATATCGGCCTCCGTCACAACATAGTCATCCATGGCGGAAACATCCCACAGCCGCTGGCTGTGCGGATCAAGCTTGATTGCCCCCACGCGCAGCAAATCAATATCGGCATCGTCGTACAAATCCCAAAACTTCGCCCGCGCCGCATAAGGGTCATGGGGATGGGTGAATGACGCCATCAGGCAAAACGGCGTCTCATTCTCAAACCTCGCATAGTCATAAATCTTGCGAACCGCGAGGAACGCCACCTCATCATCAAATTCCAACTGGTTGGTTATCTCGGCCACACCCGGCTGCAACACGCTGGTCATGTTGTGATACCACCAGTCAATGCGCTCCTGTTTCAGCCGCCAGTCCGGCGTCCAGCCGAAATCGGCGGGATAGATGTCTGTGGTGAGGCGCTCCTCCAGCCCGTGCAATTGGTCAGGCCCGACGAAATGCATCTTTCCCGAGAGACACGTCTTGTATCCCGCCAGCCGCAGATAATGCGCCCATGTCGGCACAGCGGATGGAAACTCCGCCGCATTGTCATAAACCCCGGTGCGCGAGGGCAGGAGGCCATTCATGACAGTGGCGCGCGCCGGGGCGCAAAGCGGGCTGTTAGAATAGCAATTCTCAAACACCACACCTTCAGCGGCAAGGCGCGAGAGGTTCGGCGTCTTGACCAGGGGATGGCCATAAAAAGGCAGAAATTGCGCCGCCAACTGGTCCGCCATGATAAATAGAATATTGGGCTTGGCCATGCTACTCCCGCCTCATGAAAACTGCGTTGCTCAGCTTTATCCGGCTCTATCAATTGACGCTATCTTACTTTTTTGGCCGTAGCTGCCGCTATCTCCCCACCTGTTCCGAATACGCCCAAATCGCCATTCAGAAATACGGCCCCTGGCGCGGCACAATCCTGGCCCTCAAACGCATCTCCCGCTGCCATCCCTGGGGCGGCGATGGTTTTGATCCGGTGCCATAGGCAGTTGACGCCAACCCAACCCCCTCGCTATCAAGCGCCATGATCACACTCACATTTCCCGATGGCGCAACCCGCCAGGTTGAAGCTGGCTCCACTGCTGCCCAGGTCGCTGCCCAAATCGCCAAATCACTGGAGAAAAAAGCGGTGGCCGCCATCGTCAATGGCCAACTCGTCGATCTCGCCGATCCCATCGCCAGCGATGCCACGCTGAAAATCGTCACCCGCGAAGACCCCGCAGCGCTTGAACTCATCCGCCACGACTGCGCCCATGTGCTGGCCGAAGCCGTGCAGGAATTATTCCCCGGCACCCAGGTCACCATCGGCCCCACAATCGAAAACGGCTTCTATTACGACTTCGCCCGCAACGAACCCTTCACGCCGGAGGACTTTCCGGCGATTGAAAAGAAAATGCGCGAGATCATCGCCCGCGACAAGCCCTTCACCAAATCCACCAAAACCCGCGAAGAGGCCAAGGAATTCTTCCGTGGCCGTGGCGAGATGTTCAAGGTCGAGCTGGTGGACGCCATCCCCGGCGATCAGGACATCAAATTCTACGATCAGGGCGGCTGGACCGACCTTTGCCGCGGGCCCCATATGACCTCAACCGGAAAAATCGGTTCCGCCTTCAAGCTGATGAAAGTGGCGGGCGCCTACTGGCGCGGCGATTCCAGGAACCAGATGCTCACCCGCATTTACGGCACCGCCTGGGCCAATGACAAGGACATGGC
>JANOTU010000620.1:0-3009 GCA_031416515.1 Hyphomicrobiales bacterium | reverse complement strand
GCCGCGGTCCTGCAGGTTGAAGATGGCATAGGCCACGGCCTCGCCGTCAGCGTTGGACAAGAGCGCCCCCGTATGGCGGCTGGGGATGTTGCCCACATAGGGCGCATAGGCGTGGAACAGGCGGTTCATGATCGCCGTGCCACGCGTATCCGACATGAGCTCGCCCTGATAGCCGATCAGGCCACGGGTGGGCGCATGGAACATGATGCGCTGGCGGCCGGTGCCGGAGGGGCGCATGTCGCGCATTTCGGCGCGGCGCTCGGAGAGCTTCTGCACCACGATGCCGGTATATTCCTCGTCAACGTCGACGATGACTTCTTCGATGGGCTCGAGGCGCTCGCCGGTGGTCTCATCATTGCGGAAGACGACACGGGGGCGGCCCACGGTCAACTCAAAGCCCTCGCGGCGCATGGTCTCGATCAAAATGCCAAGCTGCAATTCACCGCGCCCAGCCACTTCGAAAGCATCGGTTTCATTGACGCTGGCTGTGACCTTCAGCGCCACATTGCCTTCGGCCTCGCGGAGCAAGCGTTCGCGGATGACGCGGCTCTGCACCTTGTCGCCCTCTTTGCCGGCCAGGGGGCCGTCATTGATGCGGAAGGTCATGGTCAGCGTTGGCGGATCAATCGGCTGGGCGGCAATGGGGGTTGTCACCGCGCCATCGCAGATCGTATCGGCCACGGTGGAGGTGGTGAGGCCGGAAATGGCGATGATATCGCCGGCAAACGCCTCGTCGACGGGAATCCGCTCCAGCCCACGGAACGACAGCACCTTGGAAATCCGGCCGGTTTCAACTGTCTTGCCATCTTGAGCGAGCGCCTTCACCGCCTGATTGGCCTTGACCGAGCCTGAACGGATGCGCCCCGTCAGCACCCGGCCCAGAAACGGGTTGGCTTCAATCGTCGTGACCAGCATGCGGAACGGGCCTTCTTCAATGACCGGCGGCTTGAAATGCGAGACTACGAGGTCAAACAAGGGCGCCATGTTATCGGTGGGGCCGGTGGGGTTGGCGGCCATCCAGCCATGCTTGGCGGAACCATAGAGAATCGGGAAATCAAGCTGTTCCTCACTGGCGTCAAGCGCTGCGAACAGGTCAAACACCTCGTTCACCACTTCATTGTGGCGCTCATCGGGGCGGTCGATCTTGTTGACCACGACAATCGGTTTCAAACCGATTTTCAGGGCCTTTTGCAGCACGAACTTGGTCTGCGGCATGGGGCCTTCGGCGGCGTCCACAAGCAGAACCGCGCCATCCACCATGTTGAGAATGCGCTCCACCTCGCCGCCGAAATCGGCGTGGCCAGGTGTATCGACAATGTTGATGCGGGTGTCTTTCCAGTTGAGCGAGGTGACTTTCGCCAGAATGGTAATGCCGCGTTCGCGCTCCAGATCATTGGAATCCATGGCGCGCTCGGCCACTTTCTGATTCTCGCGGAACGAGCCTGATTGTGAAAGGAGCCGGTCGATGAGGGTGGTTTTACCATGGTCAACGTGGGCAATAATCGCTATGTTGCGCAAATTCATGTGGCGCCGGAACTTTCCTGATTGTGTGAAGTTGCGGCCCACATAGCACGGGGTCATGGCAAAGGCAATTTAGGGATTTTCCCATGGCGTATTGGGAAATCATGCGATGGGGCAGGCGCGGGCAGCATGTTTGAGACCAAGAAAGATGGAGCGAGAGCCCAGGTAAGCCTGCGCATGGCCGATGGCAGCACCGAGTTTGTGTCGGTCAGGCTGTCGCTCACCGCCAAGCTCAACGACATTCTGAACAATGCGGATGCGTTTCTCGATGTCCTTGATGCCGAGGGCAAGCAGTACTTCGTCGCCAAATCGATGATCCGCCGCGTTGAACTGATCGAGGTTCCCCGGGCTGACCAGATGAACGCCAGGCGCCGCAGCGTCGATGGCGGCGCCTTTGATCCCTATGTGGTGCTGGGCGTGGCTCGCGGCGCTGACAGCGAAACCATCCGCAAGGCCTATCACGCCCTGGTCAAATCCTATCATCCCGACCGCCTCGCAGGCTTCGATCTTCCCCGCGAAATGCATGAATATGCATCCGCCCTGCTGGTGCGCATCAATCTGGCCATGGAGCAATTGGGGGGCTAGGGTCCGGCGCCGGTTGCAGGCTATGCTTCACCTCCATGACAGACACAACTGGTCACCGCCTGATCGCCGTCGATCTTGACGCCAGCATCGGCCCCGGCTCCAACCCCGAGGCCGAGCACGAGCGCCGCATTGCCATTTACGATCTGGTGGCGGACAACAGCTTCAAGCTTCTGCTCCACCCGCAAGGCCCCTACCGGCTGCATCTCGCCGCCGCCGAAGGCCGCCTCATGCTGGATATTCTGAGCGGGCAGGGGACCCGCCTTTCCCTCATCGGCCTTTCCATGTCGCCCTTCCGGCGCATCGTGAAAGACTATTATCTGATCTGCGAAAGCTACTACGCCGCCATCAGGACGGCGACGCCGTCGCAGATCGAAACCATCGACATGGCCAGACGGGGCTTGCACAATGATGGCAGCGCGCTGCTGAGCGAGCGCCTGGCCGGAAAAGTGGCAATTGATTTCGCCACGGCGCGGCGCCTCTTCACGCTGGTCTGCGTCCTGCATTGGCGTGGCTGAGCCGTGATGCCGGGTGATCTCCCAAGCGCTGTGCTGTTTGCCTGCACCTCAAACGTCATCCGCTCGGTGATGGCGGCGGCGATCATGAAGCATTTTTACGGCCACAAAGTCTATGTGGAGTCCTGCGGCGCGCGCCCCGGCGAGGCCGATCCTTTTGTCGCCGTGGTCATGGATGAAATGGGCATAGATCTTGGCCGCCACCGCCCGCAAAGCTTCGATGATCTCGAGGATTCAAGCTTCGACATCGTCATCTCGCTCTCCCCGCAGGCCCACCACCGCGCCCTGGAGATGACCCGCACCATGGCGATCGAGGCGGAATACTGGCCAACGCTTGACCCATCGATCACCATGGGCAGCCGCGAGCAGATCCTGGAAAGCTACCGCGATG
>JANOTU010000619.1:0-6783 GCA_031416515.1 Hyphomicrobiales bacterium | reverse complement strand
GCACCTCAGGGTGAGGGTGTCAGAGTTGAGGCTTTTCTATTTTTCGCTCACTGCGCCTTCGCCGCGTGGGTGTTGCGGCGTTTGCTGTTGAGGACGGTGCGCACGAAGGGGTGTTGCAGGAGGCGTTTTTGTTCGGCTTTGTCGAAGGCATCATGTTTTTTGCCGCAGGATTTGCGCATGGCGTCCCACAGCTTCGAGGCCCGGGCTTCAGCCGCATTGCAGGTTTTCACCTTGATGGCCTTGACTTTGGATTCCAGCTCCTGGGCGCATCCCAACCAGATTGAGCGGTGGGTTTCCTCGTGCGACTTCAGAAATTGCGAAAACTGCCGCCAGCGCGAGCGGTCGGACGCAGGCAGCACGGCTTCGTTCTTGAGCTTCGGCAGCTTGATGACAAAATCGATCTTCACCCGGTAATCCTCGATCACGCAAGACGTGGTCTGGGCCAGCTTGCCATCCTGCGAGGACACCGCCGAGGTCGCCGCATAGGCCTTGGTGCCGTTCACATTGGGGCCGCGGGCCAGCATGGCGCTGTAGACACTGGAAGCCGTGGTGCCGCCCACATTGTAAAAGACGTATTTTGTCGATTGCACCGGCTTGGCCTCAGCCCCGCCTGGCAACAGCATGCACAATGCCAGCCCTGATATCCTCAAAATCCCTGCCTTGTTCATGCCGTCACTCCATTTGAGAGACCAGATATTGACGGGCTTCATGACATAATCAAGCGGGAAAGTGACCCCTTGCCGGAAATCCGCAGCTGCCGCATAGTCTCGCGCAAGGGTGGTCGGAACGGGGAGGGTGTGCCCATGCGCCAGAACGGCACAGTTAAATTTTTCAATCAATCGAAAGGCTACGGGTTTGTATCTCCCGAAGGCGGCGGCAAGGAAGTGTTTGTTCACATCACCGCCGTGCAGAAATCGGGCATTCCTGAATTGAATGACGGGGTGAAGATCAGCTTTGAGGTTCAAGAGGACAAGCGCGGGCGCGGGCCACAGGCGATTGAACTGCAGTTGCTCTGAGCCGCCAGGGGCGCTAGGGGTCAGACGGTAACGGAAGATCGTCTCAATGCCCATGCCCCTGATTGCGCGCGCCATCATCTTCGTCATCGCCGCTGCCTGCCTGCCGATCAGCGCAGCCTCGGCCCGCGAGAACCGGGCTGGCAGTTTTGATTATTACACGCTGGCGCTGTCGTGGTCGCCCACCTATTGCGCCGAGATTGGCGATGCGCGCGGCGACCAGCAATGCGCGCCCAGAAAGGCCTATGCCTTTGTCGTGCACGGCCTGTGGCCGCAATATGAAAAGGGTTGGCCGCAGGATTGCCAATCGCGCGAGGCTTGGGTGCCGCAGGGCGTGATTGACTCAGTGATGGACATCATGCCGTCGCGCAAGCTCATCATCCATGAGTGGAAAAAGCATGGCACTTGCTCGGGGCTTTCCATGGAGGATTATTTCTCCTCGGTGCGTTTTGGCTTCAAGAAGGTGCTGATTCCGGCGCGCTATCTGTCGCCGCAGGCGCCGGTGCGGACTACGCCGCAGCAATTGGTGACGGATTTTGTCAAGACCAATCGCGGATTGAACGCCAACATGCTGTCGGTGCAATGCGGCAACGCGCGCGACGAGGCGCGGCTTTCAGAGCTTCGTGTTTGCTTCGACAAGCAGGGCGAGTTCCGCGCCTGCGGGGCCAACGAGCAGCGTGCCTGCCGGGCGCGGGTTCTGGTCATGCCGCCGGTGCGGTAGACGCCCCATGAAGCGCGCCCTTGTCTTCCAGCACATGGACCACGACCACCCCGGCCGGTTTCTCGATTTTTTCGCCGAGGACAATATCGTGCCCGATTTTGTGCGGCTCTGGGAGGGCCAGGACATCCCCAATCTCGGCGCCCATGATCTTCTCTTCGTGCTCGGCGGCAAGCAGGATACCTGGCAGGAGGGTGAGCATCCCTGGATGGCGGCGGAAAAGCAAGCCATCCGCGAATGGGTGTGGGACCGGGCCAAGCCCTATATCGGCGTCTGCCTCGGCCACCAGCTTTTGTGCGAGGCTTTGGGCGGTGAGGTTGGAATGGCGGAGGCCCACGAAGTCGGTGTCTTTGATGTGAGCCTCACGGAAGAGGGCCTGCGCCATCCACTGTTCAAAGGCCTGTCCCCAAACCACAAGGTCATGCAATGGCATTTCGCTGAAGTAAAACGCGCTCCCCAAGGTGCTGTGGTTCTGGCGGCCTCGGAAGCTGCTGCGATCCAGTCTGTGGCCATCGACGCCCACGCCATCGCCACCCAATTTCACTGCGAGTTTTCACCGCAGAGCATGGGCGGCTGGTCGTCCCTGCCGAATTACATTGATGCGCTTGAAAGCGCGCGCGGGGCAGGGGCCTATCCCAGACTACTGCAAGAGGCCTATCCCCTGATGCCGCAAATGGCGGCGATGACCCGGCAGATTTACGATAATCTGATGCAGGCCACGGGGCTTAAGGCGTGAGCAACACGCAGCCCACCATCTACCTCAGGATGAGGCGTGAGCAATACGCAACTCACCATCCCCCTCATCCTGAGGAGCGAGCGTCTTCGCGAGCCTCGAAGGACCTGTGCCGCCTGATAAGTCCTTCGAGGCTCGCAAGGGCTCGCACCTCAGGATGAGGGTTAATCAGCAAGCTCAGGATGAGGGGCAATCAGCATAGCTGCTCGCGGGTTATCCAGAACACTTCGCCCTGGGATTCCTCGGTATCGAGCCAGAGAAAATCGAGATCGGGATATTCGGCGATGAGGCGCTCGCGGCCGGTGCCGATTTCGCAGAGCAGCCCGCCGCCGATGTTAAGATGATCCGCGGCCTCGCCAAGAATGCGGCGCACCAGATCAAGCCCGTCATCGCCGCCCAGATGCGCAAGCTTCGGCTCATGGGCATATTCGCGCGGGAAGGCGTCCACTTCGGCCCTCGCCACATAGGGCGGGTTGGTGATGATGAGGTCGTAGGCGCGCCCCTTGAGCTTGGCGAAGAGATCGCTCTTGATCAGAGTGATGCGGGTTCCCAGCCCGTGCTCATCCACATTGATGCGGGCCACATCAAGGGCGTCTGCGGAGAGATCAACCGCATCGATCACCGCATTTGGAAACAGGCCTGCGGCCAAAATCGCCAGACAGCCAGACCCGGTACACAGATCGAGAACCGAATTTATGTTTTCGGGCGCTTCCTCCAGCCCAAAGCCTTCCGGCGCGAACAGCAATTCGCCGATAAAAGAGCGCGGCACAATCACCCGCTCATCGACATAGAAGGAGACGCCGTGGATGTAGGTGCGCCTGGTGAGATATGCGGCAGGCTTGCGGGTATTGATCCGTTCACGGATGACCCTGTGGAGCTGCTCGCGCTCAGGCGCCGTCAGCCGCGCATCCGCCCACGGATTGATGTCATCAACGGGAAGCTTGAGGGTTTCCAGAATCAGGAATGCCGCTTCGTCGACAGCCGAAGTCGTCCCATGCCCATGCGCCAGTTTCGCCGCCCGGAAGGAACTGACCGCCCAGCGGAGATAATCGCGGATTGTCAGCAGATCGTTTTCCACACATGCACTCCCCGAAAATGCGACCACTAGCCGCTTTCGGCGCGTTGCGCTATCCACACCTCCATGACAAAACTCAAAGCCCTGATCATCCCCGTCACACCCTTTCAGCAGAACTGCTCGTTGATCTACGATGAAATCGCCAGGATTGGCGCCATTGTCGATCCCGGCGGCGATGTGCCGTCGATTCTTGAGGCCATCAAGAAAAGCGGCATTGCGATTGAGAAGATTTTGATCACCCATGGCCATATCGACCATGCGGGCGGGGCTGCGGCCTTGCGCGAGGCGCTGGGTGTTGAAATCGAAGGTCCGCACCTTGAGGACGAATTCCTGCTGCAGAGCCTGCCCGAAACCGGCCTGCAATACGGCATGATGGATGCGCGTGTGGTGACGCCCGATCGCTGGCTGAAAGCTGGCGATGCTGTCACCGTGGCGAGTCTTGCGTTCAAGATCATCGAAGCGCCGGGGCATTCGCCAGGATCGGTGGTGTTCTTCAACGACGCCAACCGGTTTGCGCTGATGGGCGACGTGCTGTTCAAGGGCTCAGTGGGGCGCACCGATTTGCGGCGCAGCGATCCGGCGGCATTGCTGCGGTCAATTCATGAAAACATTTTGCCGCTGGGCGATGATGTGACGTTTCTGCCCGGCCATGGCCCCGCCTCCAACCTCGGAGATGAGCGCCGCACCAATCCGTTTTTGCAGGGGTAGCCACGCGCAGGGAACGCTGCTTTTACAGCCTTAAAGCTTCATCTCAACCAGCCTCGACTTGGCGGCGAAATAAGCGTCTCCGGTGAATTTGAAATCGCCGCAGTCGGTGGGGGCGCCTGCGTAGCTTTCGCAGAATTGGCCGCCGGTGACGGACCATGTGCCGGTGCCAGCGCCCTTTTCGTCATCGTGAAAATCGAAGGTGCCGTCGGCGCTGTAGGTGATGAAGCCGTTGCCATCGGGGCGGGTGTATTGAAAGGACTTGCCCAGTATCGCGGCCTTCACCTCGTCTTCCGAGAGATTGCGGATGGGCTCGGCCTTGGGAGCCGCCGTCGTGGTGCTTTTGCCATCAATGATCCGCACACCTTTGACCTTGTTGCCACAGCCCGAAAGCAGGCCCACCGCAATCAAAATCACCACCCATGATAATTTGTAATTCAACGAATTTCCCTCAATTGCCCCACTCGCGCATGTGCCACAGCCGGGCCCTGGCTTCAAGCGATTTGGCCAATCAAGCCGCCAAGCTGGCCCAGATGGGCAATCCGCCGGAACCGCGGGGCAGCTTCGGGGGGCTCCTCATGTTCCAGTTGCCATGTGAGATCGTGGGGCACATGCACGCCCCAGCTTCCCGCCATGATCGCTGGCACGATGTCTGATTTCAACGAATTTCCGACCATCATGGCGTGCTCCGCACCCTTGCCATGGCGGGCGAAAATTCGCCGGTAGGTGTCGTGGGTTTTTTCACTGACAATCTCCACCGCTGAAAAGTAATCACCCAAGCCTGATGCAGCGAGTTTTCGTTCCTGGTCAAAGAGATCGCCCTTTGTAATAAGAATGAGGTGGAAGTTGGCCGAAAGCTCGGCCAGGGTTTCGCGCACATGGGGAAGGGTCTCAACCGGATGGCGCAGCATCTCGCGTCCCATGGCCAGAATTTCACCGATCGCCTCGGCGGAGACGCGGCCGCCCGTCACCTCAACCGCAGTCTCGATCATCGACAGGGTAAAGCCCTTGATGCCGTAGCCATAAATTTGCAAGTTTCGGCGCTCAGCCTCCAGCAGACTGCCAGAAATCACCTGCGGTTGGCCGTGATCGGCAAGAATCTCGATGAAGCGCTGCTCGGTCAGCCGGAAGAATTGCTCATTCTGCCACAGCGTATCATCTGCATCAAAACCGATGGTTGATAAATTTGTGGGCGGCGCAGGCCCGGCCATTCCGGTCACCATATCATGCAATTTGCGCCTGATTACGCCTGATCGGCAGGCAGCACAACAACCCGTGTCTTCAACGGCACTTGCAGATAAAGCTCGGCGATATCCTGATTGAGCATGCGGATGCACCCCGAAGACGTGGCCTTGCCGATGGATTTGGGGTCGTTGGTGCCATGGATGCGGTAGAGCGTATCAACCCCGCCGGCGTAAAGATAAAGGGCGCGGGCACCCAATGGATTGTCGGGCCCCCCCGGCTGGCCATTGGCCCATTTGGCGGCCTTGGCATCTCGCGCCACCATATCACGGGGCGGCACCCAGCGCGGCCAGCGCCGCTTCATGGCGATTTCGGCCTCTCCCGCCCACGCGAACCCAGCGCGGCCAACGCCAACCCCGTAGCGAATGGCTTCGCCATTGTCGCGGACCTGGTACAAGAACCGGTGCTGTGGATCGACCACCAGCGTTCCGGGCGCTTCCGGACCATCATATTCCACAATCTGTGTGTGAAATTGCGCAGGTATGGTGTCGAGATCCACTTCGTCAATGGGAAAATCCACTTCCGATTCAGGCGGCGGCAGCAAGGCGGGATCGTAGCCCGATTCATCCTCGTCAAACGACATGTCGTACAGCGTTCTTATCTGGGCCTGTACGCCTGTGGCAAAAGCGCTGGTTGCGGCCAAGCCCCACAAGAAACTGCGGCGGGATAGAACTGACATGTGATTCTGTACCTCATTGCGGCGAATGAGCTGACAGTATGGGTGCGGGCTGCGGCGATACTTGGAATACCGTGTGGCGGGATTGTGTTTGGCGGAACCGTTGCGCGAAGGCCATTGACCTTCCTTCCCTTCTCTCCTTGCGCCAGCTACAGTACTCGCTGAATCGCCTCCTCATCCGGCCCGCGCCCTTCGGGACGCGGATCCACCTTCTCCCGCAAGGGGGGAGAAGGGTAGGAAGGTCAATGGCATTGAGCCTTGGAATAATTAATCGCCTTCTCCCGTTCGCCTTCGAATGGGGCAATTGCCGCGCGTCTCCTAACCCGCCTCGGTGAAGGTGGCCTTGCCCGCTTGATAGGTGCCGCCGCTGCCGGAGAAGGTGTAGCAGCTCATGGGAACGCCGTTGGGCAGGAAGGGGGCGGGATCGAAGCTCTCGCAGAGCTGGCCATCCTGGGTGGTCCATTTCCCCTTGGTCGTGCCCTTGCCATCCACTTCAACCAGCGATGTGCCGTCGGCGGCATAAAGCGTGGTGCCGGTATTGTTGGGACCGGTGAAGCGCCAGCTTTTGCCGGCCAGGATGGTGCGGATTTCAACGGCGGAAAGTCCAGTCATGGTGCGCGC
>JANOTU010000618.1:0-4312 GCA_031416515.1 Hyphomicrobiales bacterium | reverse complement strand
ACATCATAGCCGGGATTGCCGACTTTCAGCTTGGCGAAAAGCTCATCCATGTCGGCGAACAGGTCGAGTTTGGAAGAAATGCCAGTGGCCGCCTTGAAATCATCCAGCGTGGTCTCGCCGATATAGGTGTCGTAATTGTAGATGTTCAGGGATTTCTCTTCCTCCTGCGCCAGAGAATAGCGCGGGAGCAAGGCAAGACCCATGGCGAACGCGCCTGTGCCCTTGAGCAGGGAGCGGCGGCTGGGATTGAATGCGGGACAAAATGTTGACATAATAAGCCCTCTGATTGGTTATGACGCCTCCAGTTTCACATCTTCCCAGGTCGCATCGAGCGCAGTTGTTGCAAGCCTGACAAGTTCGTCGATTTCCTTCCTGGTTATCACCAATGGCGGTGCCAGCACCATGGTGTCCCAGCAGGCGCGCATAATCAAGCCCGTATTGAAACAGTGATCGCGGCAAATGGTTCCAACCCGGCCCGGCTCCCGGAACCGGCGGCGCGCCACCTTGTTACTGGTCAGCTCGATGGCGCCAATGAGTCCGGCTGAACGGGTCTCCCCCACAATGGGGTGATCCCGGAGGCTGGCCAGCGCTTCGGCAAAATATGGCCCCAGCTCTCGCACCCGCTCCACCAGCTTTTCCTGTTCAATAATCTCGATATTCTTTAGCGCCACCGCAGCGGCCACGGGATGACCAGCATAGGTCATGCCGTGATAGAATTCCCCGCCCAGCTCAAACAGATCCTTGACCAGATGATCAGCGAAAGCTACAGCGCCGATGGGCTGGTAACCCGATGACAGCCCCTTGGCCATCGGCACGATATCAGGTTCAAAGCCCATGGTCTGAAACCCCCACCAATTTCCCGTTCGGCCAAAGCCGCAAATCACCTCGTCAGAAATGATCAGCACACCATATTTCCGGCAAATGCGCTGCACCTCCGGCCAATATGTGGAGGGTGGAATGAGTACACCCCCTGCCCCCTGTATGGGCTCGCCAATGAAGGCCGCGACATTCTCTGGCCCAACCTCAAGAATCTTCTGCTCAACGTCGGATGCCGCCTCAAGGCCAAACGCCTCCGGCGTCTTGTCGCCGCCGAAATCATACCAATAGGGTTGCTGCACATGGTGAAATCCCGGCAGCATGTCGCCGCCGCATTCATGCATGCCGACCATGCCGCCCAGGCTGGAGGCCGCCACCGTTGAGCCATGATAGCCGCGCCTGCGCGCAATGAAATGCTGCCGGTAAGGCTTGCCCTTCAGTTTCCAGTATTGACGCACGAAGCGTATCACCGTGTCATTGGCTTCCGACCCTGAGTTGGTGAAAAAGATGTGCTTGAACCGCTCGGGCAGCACCGAAGAAATCTTCGCCGCGAGTTCTGTCGCAGGCACCGTCGTGGTCTTGAAAAACGTGTTGTAATAGGGCAGATCAAGCATCTGCTGGTGAGCGACATCGGCCAACTCCTTGCGGCCATAACCCACATTCACACACCAAAGGCCCGACATTCCGTCAAGCAATTTGTTGCCATTGGCATCCCAGATCCAGATGCCATCCGCCTGCGTCATCACCCGCGGACCGCCAGCGGCATGGAAGGCTTTATGATCCGTGAACGGATGAAAGTGGTGCGCGATATCCTGTGCGACGATTTCGGCGATGTTGAGATTTTTGGGCTGAACAGTCATGATTTTCTGCTGATTGAATGCAACATTCTTTTCGGAGAATTTCTACGGCTTGAACCCAATCCGGGCGCATTGCAGCAAGACATCGTCTTCCATAGACTTCGACCAGACACGAAGGATAAGACCGGAAGTGGTCATATGGTAGCGCATGAAAGCACTATCCCACTGTTGGGCCACCTGCGCAAGTCAGCGCGATTTGGTACGCATGGTCACGAGTTCTTCCGCCGCCGTCGGATGCACCGCCATTGTCGCGTCGAAATCGGATTTCTTCGCGCCCAGGCGCAGTGAAATTCCGAGAAGCTGCGCCATTTCTCCCGCATCTGGCCCGCAGATATGGCAACCCAGAACCCGGTCGGTTTCAGCATCGACGACGAGCTTCATCAGGGTTCGCTCATCGCGGCCTGAAAGCGTGTGCTTCATTGGCTTGAACGAGGTCTGATAGATGTCGATGGCCTGGTGGGCTTTGCGTGCGGCGGCCTCGGTCAGACCAACTGTACCGATCTCAGGCTGTGAGAACACCGCTGTGGGAATCAGCGTGTGATCAACCTTGATGTCTTTGCCGCCAAAAACCGTATCCGCAAAAGCGTGACCCTCGCGGATGGCCACGGGCGTCAAGTTCGCCCGGTTGGTGACATCGCCCACCGCGTAAATATTCTCAGTGCTGGTGCGTGAATAGTCATCAACCTTCACGGCGTAATGGGGGGTGAGTTCTACGCCGGCGTCTTCCAGTCCAAGCCCCACAACATTTGGCAGGCGCCCTGTGGCAAACATGATCTGCCCTGCCCCGTAGCCCGAACCATCATTCAGCGTCACCCGCACGCCCGTGCCGGATTTCTCGATTCCCGCCACATCCGCGCTGGCGCGAATCTCAATGCCCTTTTTCTTCATCTCTGCCGCCAGATGATTGCGGATGTCATCATCAAAGCCGCGTAATATCTGGTCGCCGCGGCAGGCGAGAATGACCTCCACGCCAAGTCCTGAGAAAATACCCGCAAACTCGACCGCGATATAACCGCCGCCCATGATAAAAATGCGGGCCGGCAACTTCTCCAGTTGGAAGGCCTCATTGGAGGTGATGGCCAACTCATGACCCGGCAAGTGGCGCGGCACAAAGGGTGCTGCTCCCGTTGCGATCAGAATGTGCCTGGCTGTAACGCGCCGCCCAGATGCGAGGCGAATTGTGTTGCGGTCCACCAGCGCAGCCCGCTCCTCGATCAGCTCAGCGCCAGCACTTTCGAGATTGCGGATATAAGCCCTGTTGAGCCGGTCAATCTCCTTGTCCTTGTTGGCGATAAGCGTTGCCCAGTCGAAACTCACCTTCTCCGAGGTCCAGCCAAAGCCAATAGCATCCTCGAATTCCTCGGCGAACTTTGATGCGTAAACGAGCAGCTTCTTGGGCACACAGCCCCTGATCACGCAGGTGCCGCCGACACGGAATTCCTCCGCCACCGCGACCTTGGCGCCATGCCCCGCCGCAATCCGGGCAGCGCGAACCCCGCCGGAGCCTGCGCCTATGACAAACAGATCAAAGTCAAACACCTCAGGCGCCCTTGCGATCAGACTTCAGGAGTTTCTTGACGCCGTCCGGTGTGCCCATCAAAATGATGCCGCAAATGCCGACAAACAACCCGTGATCGACAACACCGGGGATGCCCGACAGCAAATCTGACAAGCGGCGCGGTTCCGGGATCATGCCGATAGCACAATCAATGATGACATGGCCGCCCTCGGTGCGGAACACCTTGCCATCGCGCACCCTCATGCTCATTTTGGCGTCCAACCCCACAATGCTCAGCGCCCGCTCAATCTTCCACGCCGTCGCCTTGACGCCGAACGGCACCACTTCAACCGGCAGCGGAAATTTGCCAAGCGTCTTCACCTGCTTTGACTGGTCGGCGATCACCACCATGTAGCGCGATGATGACGCCACAATCTTCTCCGCCAGCAGCGCGCCGCCGCCGCCTTTGAGAATGTTGAAATCCGCGTCAAACTCATCGGCGCCGTCAACGGTGACATCCAAGTGGGGAACCTGCTCCAGCGTGGTCAGCGGAATCTTCAGCCGCTCCGCCTGTTTGCGGGTTTCTTCCGATGTCGGCACGCATCTGATCTGCAAGCCGTCCCTCACCATGGCGCCAACTTCATCAATAAAATGCTTCGCCGTGGACCCGGTGCCCAGCCCAAGCGTCATGTCAGGCTTTACAAACTCAAGCGCCGCCGCCTTGGCGGCGGCTTTCTTTTGATCATCGAATGTCATGCTGCAGATCTCTGCCTTTCACGCAATAGTTCTTCTGTTGTGTCGGCCAAGTCCCTCACGTGGCCAATCTCAATGGCTGGTTCCTTGAAACCGGCCGAAGCATAGTCCCTCAGTCGCATGAGAGTGGCGACCTTGCTTGCCTCGTCGTCCGAAAGAATGCCTTCGTCCACCAAAGCATCAATAACCGACTTCGAATTCAAGATGCTCTTCCCAAGACTGGCTTTCTCGTCGATCAATCTTCGCCGGGCCGCCGCCTCGAATGTCGGCCATAGCAGAAGAAGCAGAACGGTCGCATCGCCAACGCAATCCCTCCCGTCCTGAAGTTTCGAAATCTCGCCACGCGACGATTCAAGATGCTTCTGAATTTCTTCATCAGATGGAAGCA
>JANOTU010000617.1:0-19532 GCA_031416515.1 Hyphomicrobiales bacterium | reverse complement strand
CGCCATCCATTTGGCCGAGACGGCGGCGGCGGCGCCCGTGCGCATCACCGTGTGGTAGCTGCCATCGACGATGGCCAGGGGAAATCCGGTTTCGGGATGGGTGTAGATCAGGATCGAGAACACCGTTGGCAGATTGAAGTTCTTGCGGTTGTTCTCGCGGATCGACACCCATTTGCAGGCGGCGGCGTGCGGCTCCTCGATATAAGACGGCATGGCCTCCCATTCGCCGGGGAAGCGGTCGAGCACGATATGGCCCTTGGGGTCCATGTAATAGCGGCCCTCGCCGTGCATCCTGTAGGCCTGCTCCACGCAGTCATTGTATTCATGAGGCTGCAAGAGCCCGATCATTTCGCTGCGCCCCAGAATAAGCGTCTTGCGGTTGGCCCAGTTTTCCATGGTGTCGTCTCCCTGCCAGTTTTTTCATCATCATTGACCACTATTGCGATTGGCGCAATCCTATGCGAGAATTTGCTTTCGGGCTTCACCGACAATGACATCAACACAGGGAGAATGACATGAAGAAATCTATATCACGGCGCAATCTGCTCAAGGGCAGCGCCGCCATCGCAGGCGCCACCGCCGTCACCGGGTTCCCCACCGTCTGGGCGCAGAACATCAAGGACGTGACCATCATGCACACCGGCATGTCCTATTCAACGCTGGCCGATATCGGCAAGCAGGCATCCAAGGATCTGGGCTTCAAGGTGGATATGTCGGTGGTCGATCACCCCGGCCTCACCAACCGCATGGTCAATGACCCCAAGTCCATTGATGTCGCCGACATGGAAATCTGGCAGAGCAAGATCATGGTGCCGCAGGGCGTGCTTCAGGGTGTTGAAATCGCCAAGCTGAAGCAGTGGGGCGATCTGACGCCGTTGTTTACGGAAGGAAAGTTTGCCGGCAAGGAAGTCTCGCGCCAGGGCGATTCGCCGTTTGAATTCATGTACCGCGAGGCCAAGGATGGCGGCTTCGCCAAGGCGCCGACCGACTGGGCGAGCTTCTGCCCCGGCGTTTACAATGCTGATACGCTGGGCATCCGCCCGGATCTGGTGGGCCGCGAGATCACCTCATGGGCCGATCTCCTCTCGCCTGATTTCAAGGGCAGGGCGGCGATCCAGAACATTCCAACGATCGGCATCATGGACGCCATCATGGCCTGCGAGGCGTCAGGCTTTGTGAAATACGTCGACAAGGGCAACCCCACCAAGGACGAACTTAACGCCACCATCGCCAAGCTCATTGAATTGAAGAAGGGCGGCCATTTCCGGGCGCTGTGGAACACCTTTGATGAGTCGGTGAACCTGATGGCGACTGGCGAAGTGGTGATCCAGTCCATGTGGTCGCCTGCTGTGACGGCAGTTCAGTCACAGGGTGTGAAATGCACCTATCAGCCCCTCAAAGAAGGTTACCGCGGCTGGGGCAACGGGCTGGGCGTCATGGCCCATGTCGAAGGCATCCGCCTTGATGCGGCTTACGAGTATCTCAACTGGTACAATGCCGGCTGGGTCGGCGGCTTCATCGCCAAGCAGGGCTATTACAGCTCCAACCCGAAGTCCGCGATGGCCAATCTCTCGGAGAACGATCGTGGCTTCTTCTATGAAGGCAAGGCTGCCACCGCCGACATCACCAGCCCCACCGGCGAGAAGACCAATTCCGCCGGTGACAAGCGCGACGGCGGCTCCTATGAGGAGCGCTTCTCGAAGGTCGGCGTGTGGAACAACTTGATGGACGAGGCGGAATTGCTGTTCGCCAAGTGGAACGAATTCAACGCTGCGTAAGGCATTGTAATCAGCTTGTGAAGGCTCTCATCCGGCCTTCGGCCACCTTCTCCCCTTCGCGAAGGCGCGAACGGGAGAAGGCCATCAATTCTATTGCCTTCTCCCGTGGCCCTTGCCATGGGAGAAGGTGCCCGACAGGGCGGATGAGGGCCCTTTGTTTCCGCACGGGGCTAAATATCAAATTGGAATAGACGATGACGCCTTCACCTTCAACACAGAAATCCTTGCTGCCCACCTATCTCCAGGTGGCGCCGCTCACGCTGGTCTTGCTCTTCTTCTTCGCCGTGCCGGTGGTGCTGGTCATCATTGTCAGCTTTCTCAAATACCAGATGCTGGTGGGCATCGTGGCGCAGTTCACGCTGAAGAATTATGCCGACCTTCTTTCTAACCCTACGACATGGGTGCTTTACGCCTCGACCATCAAGTTCACGCTGATTGTGCTGGGTATCACTTTTGTCTTAGGTTTCTGGATCGCCTATTTCCTGGTGTTCCATGTGCGCAATCTGCTGACCGCCATTGGTCTTTTCCTGCTTTGCACCATTCCGTTCTGGACCTCGAACATCATCCGCATGATCTCCTGGCGGCCGGTGCTGGGGCGCGAGGGCCTGATCAACAGCGGCCTGCAGAAGGCGGGTGTGATCGACCAGCCGCTGGACTGGCTGTTGTTTTCAGATTTCTCCGTGGTGGTGGCTTATGTTCATCTCTTCACGCTGTTCATGATCGTGCCGATCTTCAATGCCATGGCGCGCATCGACAAATCGCTGCTGGAGGCCGCGGTGGATGCGGGCGCTACGCGCTGGGGGGTGGTGTGGAATGTGGTGCTGCCGCTGTCCAAGACCGGCATCGCGCTGGGCACACTCTTTGTCGTCACCTTGGTGATGGGCGATTTCTTTGTGGTGACCGTGATGAGCGGCGGGCTTTCGGGCTCGGCCACATCGGGCATTTTCAATGACCTGCAATTCCTCAATTATCCCCGCGCCGCCGCCAATGCGGTGATCCTGCTGGTGGTGGTGCTGCTGATCGCGGCAGCGATTTTCCGGCTGGTTGATGTGCGCAAGGAGCTGGTGCGATAATGTCTGCTCAATCTTACGGTCCCCGGCCCTGGACATTCTATGTCCTGGCGCTCTTGTTCACGCTGTTTGTGATCTTCCTCTATGGCCCGATGATCGCGGTGCTGGTGCTATCCTTTCAGGGGCCGTCGGCCTCGCTGGTGTTCCCGCTGCGCGAACCCTCGCTCATGTGGTTTGATGAATTGTTCAATCCCCGCCGGGTGGGCGATGTGGTGGGGGCCTTCAACCGCTCCCTGCCCCTGGCCTTCCTGGTGATGATCCTGACCGTGCTGATTTCCGTGACCGCGGGCTTTGCCTTCCGGCGGCGCTTCATGGGTTCCACCATCATCTTCTACGCGGCCATCGCCAGCCTGATCGTGCCGGGGTTGGTGCTCTCCATCGGAACCCTGGTGTCGTTCCGCTATCTGGGCCTGCCCGCCAGCTGGTATGGCTCGGCGCTGGGGGCCCATCTTTCCTGGTCGCTGCCCTTCGGCCTCCTGATCATGTTCGCCATTCTGGGCCGGCTCAATCCATCTTACGAGGAAGCGGCCTATGATCTCGGCGCCAGCAAGTGGCAGTCGGTCAAGGGTGTGGTGATTCCCATTGTTTTCCCCGGCATGATCGCGGTGGCGCTGTTCGGCTTCACGCTTTCCTATGACGAGTTCCCCAGAAGCTGGCTCACGGTGGGCTCCAGGAACACCCTGCCGCTCGAAATCTGGACCATGACCACCAATGTCACCTCGCCAGCGCTTTATGCGCTGGGCACGGTCACCACGGCGGTCTCTTTCGCCATCATCGTGGCAGCCCTCGGCTCCATCGCCCTTATTCAACGCAAACGCGCAGGCTTGAAATGAACAGTAGCGGCGACATCCGCCTCGTCAACCTCACCAAGAAATTCGGCGCGTCATACGCGGTCGAGAACATCAACCTCACCATTCCGCATGGCTCTTATTGCTGTCTGCTTGGCCCTTCGGGCTGCGGCAAGACCACAATCCTGCGCATGATCGCAGGGCACGAGACGCCGACCTCGGGCGAGATTTTCATTGGCGACCAGATGGTGGTGGGCAAGCCCCCGGTGGAGCGGGGCACGGCCATGATGTTCCAGAGCTATGCGCTGTTTCCGCATCTCTCGATCCTCGACAATGTCGCCTTCTATCTGAAGATGCGCGGCGTCGGCAAAGACGAGCGCCGGTCCAAGGCGGAGGACATGCTGCGAAGGGTGCAGCTTCACGCGCTGAAAGACCGCATGCCAGCCCAGCTTTCCGGGGGGCAACAGCAGCGCGTGGCGCTGGCGCGCTCGCTGATCACCAATCCGAAAGTCCTGCTGCTGGACGAGCCGCTCTCGGCGCTTGATGAATTCCTGCGCCTCAGAATGCGCGGCGAACTGAAAAGCCTGCAGCATGAGCTCGGCATCACTTTCGTGCATGTCACCCACACCCAGCCCGAAGCCATCGCGCTGGCCAATATGGTGGTGGTGATGGATACCGGCCGCATTGACCAGGCCGACACGGCAAACGTCATCTTCAACAAGCCCGCCACTCCTTACGTGGCTCGCTTTATGGGCGGCCAGAATGTGCTCACCGGCACGGTTGAGAGCAATGCGGGCGGCGTTGTCCGGATCAGAACCGAGGCCGGGGCCGTGTTCGAGGCCACCAGCAATGGCGCACCCGCCACCGGATCGCCGCTCTCCGTGGCCGTGCGGCGCGACCGCATTAAGCTCAAGACGCGGGCGGCGGTGCCCGCCACCAATGAAATCTCCGGCGTGGTCGAGTCCACAGAGTATCAGGGAAGCTACGTCAAGGTGACCATCGATTTGGGCGGCGGCGTCTTCGTGGCCAACATCTCCGACTCCGATTATTTTGCCGACCCGGTTGACAAGGGTGATGGTGTTACCGCAAGCTGGCGCGCAGCGGATGTCAATATCCTGGCGAAAGTGGACACGGGGAATGCCGCGGATGTCTATGCAGGAGTTGGCAACTGACCCCGAGGGCGCTCAATGGCCGTCACATACCTGAACAAGACAACTGAGCCGTGGCGGGTGGGCGTGCTGTTCTCGCGCAGCGGCTATATGGCCCTGATCGAGGACACCCAGTACCGCGGCACCATGCTGGCGATTGACGAGATCAATGACGCGGGCGGCGTCAACGGGCGCGAGCTGGTGCCGGTTGTCTGCGATCCCCAGTCTGACAATGCGATGTTCCGGGTCCAGGCCCGCAGGATGCTGGCTGAGGACGGGATCAAGACGATCTTCGGATGTTACACCTCCAGCAGCCGCAAGGCGGTGTTGCCCATTGTCGAGCGCCTCAATGGATTGCTGTGGTATCCAACGCTTTATGAGGGTTTCGAGTACTCGCCTAACATCATTTACACCGGCGCCGCCCCCAACCAGAACAGCCTCACGCTGTTCAGCTATCTCGCGGCCAATTACGGCAAGCGCTTTTATTTCGTGGGCTCGGATTATGTTTATCCGCGCGAGTCCAACCGCATCATGCGCGGCCTGGTCAATCATAGCGGCGGCCAGGTGGTGGGCGAGATGTATGTCTCGCTCAATGCCAGGCGCGAGGAGTTCTTCCCCGTCATGCGCGATATCAAGACGGCCAAGCCTGATGTGATTTTCTCCACTGTCGTGGGCGAGGCGACAACCTATCTTTACCAGACTTTCAATGATTTCGGGCTGAACCCCAAGACCATGCCGATCGCCAGCCTGACGACAACGGAAGCCGAGATCAGCGCCATGGGGGCTGATGTGGGTGAAGGGCACTTTACCGCAGCACCTTATTTCCAGGGCGCTGGCGGGGCGAGAGAGGCAGATTTCGTGGGGCGCTACAAAAAACGCTACGGCCAATCCGAGAGCACCAACATGTGTGTGGAAGCGGCTTATTTTCAGGTTCATCTTTTCGCCAAGGCGCTTGAGCTGGTGAATTCGCTGGACACCGATGTTCTGCGCCCCGTTGTCTTGGGATCATCGATTGATGCGCCGCAGGGCGCCGTTTCGATCAATGCCGGGTGCAGCCACGCCAATGTCTGGTCGCGGGTGGGCCGCGCCAACCGGTCCGGGCAATTCACGGTGGTGCACAAATCAAAAACCCCGATCGACGCCGATCCCTATCTGACAGGCTTGTATAAAACCGCATGACCAGCAGCCCCACTGAGCAATTCTCCCGCCTGCGCATGGTTGTCGCCTGCGAGATGGATGGCGATGGGCAGACGCTGGTCCGCCACCTGCAGCGCAGCCGCGCTTCGGTGCGGCACATCTGGCCATTGCCCGAGCGCCTTGGCGAAAACGCCGACGTCGTGTTTTGCGAATATGCGGAAGGGCTTGGCCGCCGCCTGGCCTGGATGCCGGGCGAACCGGCGGCGGCGCTGATTGTGCTTCTGCCGCAGAGCGGGCGCTCTGACCTGCGGGAAATCCAGGCCGCCTGCCCGGACGCTGTGCTGCACCGGCCCTATCTCGCCCACGCCATCGACGTTGCCCTTATGTTGGCACTGGATCATTTTGGCTTCGGCAGGCGCCAGAGGCAGCGCATTGCGCGCATGGACGAGAATATCCGGGCCGCCCGCGATATCGAGATCGCCAAGCACGCGATTATGGCCCGCGACAGGGTGAACGAAGCGGAAGCCTTCCGTGTGTTGAGGGATATCGCCATGCAAAAGCGCGTGACCGTTGCCGCGATCGCCGCCAAATTTGTTGACACGGCTTCGGACTTGTCTTAACAGCTTGCGTTCCGTTCAAGCGGAAAGCGGCAACAGCGCCGGCAATATATCCAGGCAACATCGCCTCCAGCGTTGATCATTCCATGGTCGGCCGGAGGCGTTTTTTTTGTCATACAGGGAGGAATTACAATGACAATGAAGAGAAGAAGTTTTCTGAAGGGTTCAGCGGCACTGGGCGCAGGCGCGCTCGGCGGCTTTCCCCATATCTGGATCAAGGACTATTCGCTGGCGCGGGCCGCTGGCGGGGAAATCAAGGTGGGCGTGTTGTTCTCGCTCACCGGCACCACAGCCATCATTGAAGAGTCGCTGAACAAGGCGACCATCATGGCCATTGAGGAGATCAACGCGGCGGGCGGCATCAACGGCATGAAGATTGTGCCGGTTGTCGAAGACCCGGCATCTGACCCTGCCACATTCGCTGAAAAAGCCAGGAAGCTGGTGGTCGGCGACAAATGCGTCAGCGTTTTCGGCTCCTACACCTCGGCCAGCCGCAAGGCGGTGCTGCCGGTGTTCGAGAAGCGCAACAATCTTTATTTCTACCCCACCCTCTATGAGGGCCGCGAATGCTCGAAGAACGTCATCTACACAGGTGCTGTTCCCAACCAGCAGCAGGACGAGTTCGTGCCCTGGCTTGTTGAGAAATTCGGCAAGAAATTCTTCCTCATCGGATCGAACTACATCTATCCGAAAGAAGAGAACAACTACTGCAAGAAGCTCCTGGAGAAGCTCGGCGGCGAAGTGGTGAACGAGGAATATGTGCCGCTCGGCCATTCGGAGTTCAGCTCGGTGATCAGCAAGATCAAGAGCACCCAGCCCAACGTGATCTTCTCGACCGTCGTTGGCGACTCGGTGGTGGCGCTGCACCGGCAGTACCGCGCCGCGGGACTTGATCCGGCCAAGATGCCGATGGCGAGCTTGACCACGTCCGAGAACGAGGTTGCGGCCATGGGCGGCGATGCCGCCGCCGGCCACTTCACCTCGGCTCCCTACTTCATGGTCCACAAGTCGCCGGAGAACGAGAAGTTCGTGGCGGCCTACCGGAAGCGCTGGGGCGACGACAAGGTCACGCATTTCGTGTCGGAGCCGTGCTATTTCCAGATGTACCTGTTCAAGCAGGCCATCGAGAAGCTGGCAGGCAGCGACATTGACCCCAACACCATCCGCGAGGCCATCAAAGGCCAGGAAATGATCGCGCCACAAGGCAAGATTCGCCTTGAGAAGGAAAACCTGCACACATGGCTGTGGCCGAAGATCGCCGTCGCCAAGTCGGATGGCCAGTTCGAAATTCTCAAGGACTCGGCTGAGTGGAAGGCCCCGGACCCCTATGCGGCCTATCCCAACCAGAAGTGCACCGAAGCGGGCCTCAAGGAAATCTAGCAACAATGGTGAACTGCGGCTTTCCCTATTGACCTCAACCTGAGGAGCCCGCCCCTTCGCGGGCCTCGAAGGGCCAGACCTTCGAGGCTCGCAAGGGCTCGCACCTCAGGATGAGGTTTTGGGGTTACGCTGCGGTTCATCAACCAGGTCTAATTTGATGGAATTTTACGTCGAGCAATTCATTACCGGACTGAGCATCGGCTCCATCCTGCTGATCGTGGCGCTGGGGCTGTCGATCATCTATGGCTCGATGGGCGTCATCAACATGGCGCATGGCGAGTTCATCATGCTGGGGGCCTATGCGGCTTGGGCGCTGAACACGTTCTTTGGCATCACGCTGTTTCCCGGCCTCATCCTCATCTTCCTTGGCCTGGCACTTTTGGGGGCCGTCATTGAGCGCTCGGTCATTCAATTCCTTTACAAGCGCCCCATCGACACCATCCTCGCCACCTGGGGCATCGGTGTCATGCTGCAACAGGCAGTGCGCCTCGCGGCCGGCGGCGAGCTGCGCTACGCCGAAATGCCGCCGAGCCTTGCCGACACGGTGAATATTCTGGGGGTGGATGTCTCCGCCTACCGGGTTTTCATCATCGTGGCGGGCGCGGTGCTGTTTGGCGGCACCTGGCTCCTGATCAACAAGACCACCATTGGCATGAAGCTGCGCGCCGTGGTGCAGGACCGCAGCATGGCCACAGCCTTCGGCATCAATGCCGACCGCATCTATACCGCCACTTTCGCCTATGGCGCGGGGCTTGCGGGCCTTGCTGGCGCATTGGTGGCGCCGCTCAAGAGCGTGTCGCCGGAAATGGGCACAGGCTATGTGGTTGATGCCTTCTTTGTCGTGGTCCTGGGGGGTGTGCAAAGCCTCATCGGCACGGTTGCCAGCTCCTTCCTGCTCGGTCAGGCCAATGGCATCCTGGCTTTCTGGCAGAACGACACCATCGCCAAAGCGCTGGTGCTGCTTGCCATCGTGGTCATCATCCGCTTCCGCCCGCAGGGCCTGTTCGTGACCAGGGTGAGAACGTGATGTCGCGCAAGACCCTCATTCAGGTTATCGTTTACGGTGTTGTGTGCCTCGCCATTCTGGCGCTGCCGTCCTTCATTGACGACGACTTCCTGCTCAACCGCATCGACCGCTATCTGGTGCTTGGCATGGTGTCGATGGCGCTGTCGCTGTCCTGGGGATATGCGGGCATTCTCAACCTCGGCCAGGCGATGAGCTTCGGGCTCGGCTCCTATTGCATGGCCATGGGCCTCAAGCTCCGCACCATTCCGGTGCATACGGGCTCCGAGGGCCTGCCCGATTTCATGGTGTGGAACAATGTCGAATCCCTGCCGTGGATCTGGCAGCCCTTCTACTCCATGACCTTCACCATTCTCGCCGGCATATTCGTGCCGGTGATCCTGGCCGCCATTCTTTCATGGTTCATGTTCCGGGGCCGCGTCACCGGCGTCTATGTCGCCATCATCACGCTGGCCACATTGGTTGTGGTCAATCTCCTGATCATCGACCAGCAATGGGCCACGGGCGGCTTCAACGGCATCACCGATCTCGCCCAGCTTGAATTGTTCGGCATCACCTTCGACGCCTATAGCTCCAACACCTATTACCTCATCGCCATCTGCCTCACCGTCTGCCTGTTCCTCGCCCTTGCGGTGACCAAGAGCAAGGCGGGGCTCATTCTCCAGGCCATCCGTGACCAGGAAGCGCGCGTGCTGTTCTTCGGCTATGATGTGGCGCTGTTCAAAGCCATGGTGTTTTGCATCTCCGCTGGCATCGCGGGCCTGGCAGGCATGCTCTACACCATCGTCATGGAATTCGCCTCGCCCACTTTCCTGGGCGTGCAGCTCAGCCTCTCCATCGCCATCTGGTGCGCGGTGGGCGGGCGCCAGAGCCTGGTGGGGGCATTGCTCGGCGCCATCGTGGTGGCAGGCATGCAGGGGGCGCTGTCGGAATCCGAAATCTTCCTCGATACCTGGACGCTGGTAATGGGTGCCTTGTTCGTGCTGGTGGTGCTGTTCCTGCCCAACGGCATCGCCAGCATCTTTGACCGCTTCACACAGCGCAAAGCCGCAGGCGCCCCATGAGCGCTCACCTTGAACTCAAAGATGTGAGCGTCAGCTTCAATGGCTTCAAGGCGGTGAATGAGCTGTCGTTTTCGGTCGCCAAAGGGGAACTCCGCTGCCTCATCGGCCCCAATGGCGCGGGCAAGACCACAGCGCTCGACCTGATCTGCGGCAAAACCCGGCCCAGCGGCGGCTCGATCATCTATCAGGACCGGGAACTGAGCGCGCTTGATGATTATGAAATCGCCCGCGCAGGGGTTGGCCGCAAGTTCCAGGTGCCGAGCGTGTTCCGGCAACTCACGGTGCGCGAAAATCTCGAAGTGGCCGATTGCAAGCGCAACGGCGTTCTTTCAAACCTGTTTCGCTGGGCCAAATCGCCCAATTCGGACGGCCTCGACAAGCTGGCGGATTTTGTGGGGCTCACCGATTATCTGCATGTGCCTGCGGCCCATCTCTCGCATGGCCAGACGCAGTGGCTGGAAATCGCCCTCCTCCTGGCGCAGGATGCCGAACTGATTTTGCTGGATGAGCCGACCGCCGGCATGACCGCGCAGGAAACCCACAAGACCGCCGACATCTGCAACCGGTTGAAGGGCAAGCACACCATCATCGTGGTGGAGCATGACATGGGCTTTGTGAAGGAAATCGGCGACATCATCTCGGTCATGCACCAGGGCAAGCTCCTGGCCGAGGGCAACGTCGCCACCATCGAGAACGATCCAAAAGTGAAGCAAGTTTATCTCGGTTCAATGGGGATCAGCAGTGCTTGAGATCAGGAACCTTGATGCCTATTACGGCAATTCGCGGGCGCTGCAGGGGATCAACCTCAGCGTCGAAAGCGGCGGCTTCATCGCCATCCTTGGGCGCAATGGCGTGGGCAAGACCACATTGTTCAAAGCCATCCTCGGCCTCATGGACCGCTGCTCCGGCGACATTGAACTCGACGGCCAGCAGCTTGGCAGCCTGCCCACCTTCAAGCGCGCCCATGCCGGTGTTGGCTATGTGCCGCAGGGGCGCGGCATTCTTCCCACCTTCACAGTGCGCGAGAACCTGAAGCTCGGCACCTTCGCCCGTTCCGGCCCCGAGGCCAAGGGCTATGATGATCTTGTCTTCGAGCTGTTTCCGGTGCTCAAGGAATTCCTCGACCGTCAGGGCGGCAATCTTTCCGGCGGGCAGCAGCAGCAGCTCGCCATTGGCCGCGCCCTGCTCACCAACCCCAAGATCATGCTGCTGGACGAGCCCACCGAAGGCATCCAGCCCAACATCGTCGAGCAGATTGAACAGGCGATCATCACGCTCAACAAGGTCCACGGTATCACCATCATGCTGGTGGAGCAGGATATCGAATTCGCAAGGCGCGCCTCCAATTCCTTCGTCATCATGGAAAAGGGGCGGGTCATGGCGGAAGGTGCGGTCAGCGCGCTGACCGATGAACTCGTGCACAAGCACATGGCAGTCTAATCCCACTCAACAGCAAGGAGAGCAAAATGTACCACGGTGATATTTCCAGCAGCAACGACACGGTCGGCGTGGCCGTTGTCAACTACAAGATGCCGCGCCTTCACACCAAAGCCGAAGTGCTCGACAACGCCCGCAAGATTGGCGAAATGCTGGTCGGCATGAAAACCGGCCTGCCGGGCATGGACCTGGTGATCTTCCCGGAATACAGCACCCACGGCATCATGTATGATTCCAAGGAAATGTACGCAACCGCGGCCCAGGTGCCGGGCGAGGAGACGGAAATTTTCGCCGCCGCCTGCCGCAAGGCCAAAGTCTGGGGCGTGTTTTCGCTGACCGGCGAGCGCCATGAGGAGCATCCAAACAAGGCTCCCTACAACACCCTCATTCTCATGAATGACAAGGGCGAGATCGTGCAGAAATACCGCAAGATCATGCCGTGGGTGCCGATCGAGGGCTGGTATCCGGGCAATTGCACCTATGTGTCCGAAGGCCCCAAGGGCATGAAGATGAGCCTCATCATCTGCGATGACGGCAACTACCCCGAAATCTGGCGCGACTGCGCCATGAAGGGCGCGGAACTCATCATCCGCTGCCAGGGCTATATGTACCCCGCCAAGGATCAGCAGGTGATCATGGCCAAAGCCATGGCCTGGGCCAACAACTCCTATGTGGCGGTGGCCAATGCGGCGGGCTTTGACGGGGTCTATTCCTACTTCGGCCACTCCGCCATCATCGGCTTTGATGGCCGCACCCTTGGCGAATGCGGCGAGGAAGACATGGGCATTCAATATGCGGCCTTGTCCAAGTCGCTGATCCGCGACGCGCGCAAGAACATGCAGTCGGAAAACCATCTCTTCAAGCTGGTGCACCGCGGCTATACCGGGCTGATCAATTCCGGAGAAGGCGCGCAGGGTGTTGCGGCGTGTCCATTCGACTTCTACAAGAAGTGGATCGCCGATCCCGAAGGCACGCGCGAAATGGTGGAAGCCTTGACGCGCTCGACGGTTGGCACCGAGGAAGCGCCGATCGACGGCATCCCCAACCCCAAGACCAGCAAGCATAGGTAAAATCACAGGAGAGCGGCAATGCCGCTCTCCGCAATCCTCACCCTGAGGCGAAAAAATGGAATGCCCGTATGGACCTCAGCAGTTACCTCATCGCGTCCGAACCCTATTACCGGCCCGTGAAAAACGAAATCCGACTTTTCGAGGCGGCCTATTGCACTCGCCTGCCGATGATGCTGAAGGGCCCCACGGGCTGCGGCAAGACGCGCTTCATTGAGCACATGGCGTGGCGGCTGAAGAAGCCATTGATCACGGTCGCCTGCCATGAGGACATGACGGCATCCGATCTGGTGGGGCGCTACCTGCTTGATGCCTCGGGAACGGTCTGGCATGATGGACCGCTGACGCTGGCGGTCCGGTACGGCGCCATCTGCTATCTCGACGAGATTGTGGAAGCGCGCCAGGACACCACCGTGATCATTCATCCGCTCACGGATGATCGCCGCATCCTGCCCCTGGAAAAGCGCAACGAGCTTATTCATGCCCATCCGGATTTCCAGTTGGTGATTTCGTATAATCCCGGTTATCAAAGCGTGATCAAGGACCTGAAGGAATCAACCAAGCAGCGCTTCGCCGCCCTGGATTTCACTTATCCCGAGCCTGCCATTGAATCCGAAATTGTTGCCCATGAAGCGGGCCTTGCGGCCAAGGAGTCCGATATCCTGGTCAAAATCGCGGGCCGCACCCGCAATCTCAAGGGCCACGGGCTGGACGAGGGCGCCTCCACCCGCATGCTGATCCAGGCGGGCCGCCTGATCCGCCAGAAAATCCCGTTGCCCGAGGCCTGCGAAGTGGCTTTGGTCTTGCCCATCACCGATGACCCCGACATGCGCCAGGCGCTCACCGAAGCCATCGCGGCCTGCGCCTGACGCCCATGGCAAACAAGCTCTTCGATGATCTTCTGGGTTCAGCGCTATACGCCCAGGCCATTGATGCGAGGAGCTGGGGGATGGTCAAGCGCGCCTTCCCGCAAGGTGCTTTCGACCGCTGGGTGGATGCGCTTGAGCGCTTGGGTTCGGCCAATCTGGGGTCGGCAGCACTCACCAATTTCGCCACGGGCAGCGCCGCCGTGGCCCAGGTCCACGGCGTGGATATGGCGCTGGGGACGGCGCAGACGGGACTGGCAATCGCCAAGCAGGCCGGAGCCCCCGCTGCCACAGCATTTTTTGGGGCGCTGGCGGGTGCTGCGGCCACGATCAAGGATCACGGCCCCTTCCGCGTCTGGCTCCGCACCATTGAGGAAATTGCCAGCCTTGCCCCTGAATCGGCAGCCCTGGTGATGCAGCATTCGGCGGCGATTTTGGCCAGGCTCAATGTGCTGGAATTTCGCTCCTGGATTTTGAACGGCATCCGCATCAGCGCTGATCCCGTCCAGCGCCTGGCCTATTTCAACCAAACAGACTTGTCCGCGCTCACCGTATTCCAGCGCGGCACCAATGATGTGACGTTTGCCGAAGCGGAGAAAGCGCTGCGGGCCCTGCTCATGGCCCTGTGGAAACTGCGGCCCGCCTTCCGCGTGGCTAGTGTGCGGCCCGGCGGCAAGGCACTGCGGCGCTCTTCATTCGACGGCAATTTCATCCGCGTTCCTGAAATCTACGCCGGTTTTCAGGGGCAGGAGGCGCTGTCGCACTACGCCGCCGTTACCACGCATATCGGTGCGCACGCTATCTATACACGCGAAAAATTCCCTGTGGCCGCGCTCAAGCCCATCCAGGTGGCGCTCATCGGCGTGATCGAGGATGCCAGGGTGGAGGCGCTTGCGGCACGCGAATATCCGGGCCTGCGCCGCTTGTGGCGGCGTTTCCACCGGGCCCAGCCCGGCGGCGGCTTTACCGCGGAAGTGCTGATGGCGCGGCTGGCGCGCAGCCTGATCGACCCTGCTTATGCCGATGATGACCCTTGGGTGAACAAGGGCCGGATGATGTTCTTTGAACACGCCAGCCAGTGGGAGGACCAGTCCATCAGCCGCAAGATCGGCGGGCTGCTCGGCAATGACATCGGCCAAATGCGGGTTCAGTTCAACGCCAAGACCTTCATCGTCGAGCCCTCCTACCGCGATGACAACACCGGCATCTGGGATTTTGGCGATCCCGCCCCCGAAGAGGCCCAGACCGCCGAGACCATCCTTGAATCGGTGCGCATCACCGAGAAGGACGAGGAGGACAATCCCGACAAGCGCGAGCGCAATGACCGCGACAACACGCCGGCCAACATGGCGGCGAAACTGACCATGGTGGCCGATGACGCCGGCTTCCCCATCGCCCGCCATGCCGAGTGGGATCATATCAGCGGCATGCTGCGCCATGAGTGGACCACCATCGTCGAGCACCAGCCGCAGCCCGCCTCGCCAGCATCTGTGGACGCTATTCTCGAAGAATACGCCGATGTGGAACAGCGCATCGCCCGACTGGTGAAATCCGCCAAAGTCAGCCGCCCGGTGCGCATGCGCCGCCAGCCGCAGGGCGACCGGCTTGATCTTGACGCCTGCATCCGCGCGGCCATTGACCGGCGCGCGGGCCTCACCCCCGATCCCCGGCTATTTGAAACCAGCGAAATGCGCTCGCGGGATCTCTCGGTTCTGGCCCTCCTCGACATATCGGAATCAACGCGGGACCGGGTGCGCGACACCACCACCACCGTCATAGCGCTTGAGCGCGCCGCAGCCGCACTTCTGGCGCAGGCCATGGCGGAACTGGGCGATCCCCTGGCCATGCACGCCTTCTGCTCCAATGGCCGCGAGGAAGTGCGCTATTACCGGGTCAAGGATTTTGCCGAGCCCTATGCCAGTGTCACGCGCGCGCGCCTCGCCGGCCTTCGCGGCATGTTGTCCACCAGGCTGGGTGCGGCGCTGCGCCAGGCGGGTGCTGAAATCCAGGGGCAGGCCACGCACCGCAAGCTCGTGCTGGTCATCACCGATGGCGAGCCTTCGGATGTCGATGTCGCCGACAAGAAGTATCTGGTCGAGGACGCCAGAAAGGCCGTGCACGAGCTGAGCCACAAGGGCATTGACGTCTTTTGCGTGGGCCTTGATAGTGGCGGAGAAAGCTACCTCCCCCGCATTTTCGGCCTGCGGAATTATTTGATGATCAACCGCATCGAAGCCCTGCCGGAGAAGTTGCCGATGCTCTATTTCCGGCTCACCGTGTGACAACAGGAGAACCCAATGGCTGACTATGAAATTTTCGAAGCGGGCGCTGTCACCCTGCAATCGGGCGCCACCATCCGCGACTGCAAGCTCGCCTACAAGACCTTCGGCGCGCTCAATGCCAAGAAGGACAATGTGATTGTCTATCCCACCTGGTATTCCGGCCAGCATCCCGACAATGAATGGCTGATCGGCGCTGGCTTGGCGCTTGATCCTGCCAAGTATTTCATCATCATTCCCAACATGATCGGCAATGGCCTTTCCTCCTCGCCCAGCAACACCCCCGAACCCTATAACGCGTCGCGCTTTCCCAATGTCACCGCCTTCGACAATGTCAGCCTGCAACACCGGCTGGTTACGGAAAAATTCGGCATTGAGCGCGTGAAGCTGGTGACCGGCTGGTCGATGGGCGCCTTGCAGACGTTCCATTGGGGCTGCCTCTATCCCGACATGGTCGAGCGCATCCTGCCCTTCTGCGGCTCGGCCAAATGCTCGCGGCATAATTTCGTGTTCCTGGAAGGCGTGAAAGCAGCGCTCACCGCCGATGCCGCCTGGAACCATGGCTGGTACAAGGAAAAGCCTGAAAAGGGCCTCCGCGCCATGGCGCGGGTCTATGCCGGATGGGGGTTCTCGCAAGCCTTTTACCGCGAACAGCTCGATATCAAGATGCTGGGCTATTCCTCGCTGGAGGATTTTCTGGTGGCCTTTTGGGAAGGCTTTTTCCTGCCCAAGGACGCCAACAATCTCCTCGCCATGCTGTGGACCTGGCAGAACGGCGACATCAGCGCCAACCCAAAATTTGGCGGCGACTTCGACAAGGCGCTGGGCGCGATCAAGGCCAAGGCTTTGGTGATGCCGGGCTCAACTGATCTCTACTTTCCGCCCGAAGACAGCCAATATGAAGTGAGCAAGATGCCCAACGCCGAATACCGGCCCATTCCTTCGATCTGGGGCCATTTCGCCGGCGGGCCGGGCACCAACCCCGTCGATGTCAAGTTCCTCGACAACAGCCTGAAAGAGCTGCTGGCGAGCTGATGACGGCCTTCATCGGACTTGGGCTGATGGGTCTGCCGATGGCCACACGGCTTGTGCACGCTGGCTTTGCGGTGCGGGGCGCTGATCTTGCGGCTGCGGCGCGGGCGGCATTCAGCGGGATCGGCGGAGCGGCGTTTGCCAGCGCCCGCGAAGCGGCAAGCGGAGCCTCATTCCTCATCACCATGCTGCCGGATGGGGCGGTGGTGCGCGAGGTGGTCCTGTCCGTCGCTGACGCTTTGGCGCCGGGCGCTCTGGTGATTGACATGAGTTCATCGGCTCCCCTTGGCACCCGGCAACTGGCGGAGGAACTGGCCCCGCGCGGGCTGCACCTCATCGATGCGCCGGTCTCAGGCGGCGTCAAGCGCGCCATTGATGGCTCGCTCGCCATCATGGCAGGCGGCGATGTGGCTCACATCGGGCGCGCCCGGCCGCTGTTTGAAGCCATGGGCAAGAGCATCATCCATGTTGGCCCTCTGGGCTCCGGCCACGCCGCCAAGGCGCTCAACAATTATGTCTCCGCCATGGGGCTGCAGGCGGCTTGCGAGGCGGCGATCATCGCGGAGAAATTCGGCATTGATCCGGCCACGCTCATTGATGTCTTCAACGTCTCCACGGGCCGCAACAATTCCACCGAACTCAAGATGAAGCCGCATATTCTCTCCGGCGCCTTCGCCTCCGGCTTTTCCATGGCGCTCATGGCCAAGGACCTGGCGACCGCCGCCGACCTCGCCGATCAACTGGGCGTGACAGCCGCCGGTGCCAGGTCCGCCGCGGCACTCTGGGCAGAAGCGCTGACAAGCCTTGGCAAAACCGCCGACCACACCGAAATCTATCGCCACCTCGCCGCGGACATCTGAGCGGACGCTGTTCAGTCGGGTGTCCGTGATTCGATGGCCAGCGCGTGCACCCGTTCGCGCAGTTCCTCGGCAAGCGCTGCGTTCACCATGCGGTGCTGGTCGATCCGTGTTTTCCCGCGGAACGCTTCCGACACAATATGCACCCGGAAATGGCTCTCGCCATCGGGCCGCGCACCGGAATGACCGGCGTGCTGGTGGGATTCATCGATAACGTCAAGCTTGAGCGGCGCGAAGGCGAGGTCAAGCTTTGCAGTGATTTTCTGGCCGACGGGACCAAGCGGCATGATGGCGTCCTTGCGGTTGAGGGGGTGCAGCGACTATATTGGTTTGATGAAGCTTGATTCAAAGTATTTTGACAAAATCCGGGTGAAATCCGCCGCAGTGGAGAAAGCGGCGGAGCAAATCCCGCAATGCGAGTGGCCCGATTGCCCGAGGCCTGCCAAGCACAAGGCCCCGATGGGACGGGGCAATGAGGGCAAATTTCACAATTACTGCACCCAGCATGTGCAGGAATACAACAAAACCTACAATTATTTTGAAGGCATGAAGGATGATGATGTGCTGGGCTTCCAAAAGGATGCCCGCACTGGCCACCGCCCCACCTGGAAACTTGGGCAAAACTCATATGCCAACATCAATGGCATGCGGCGCAAGGCTGTCAACATGGCCGCCGACCCTTTCAACCTGAAGGCGGCCCAGGACATGGTCGGTCGTCATCCCTCGGGCCGGGCTTTGCGGGGAACCGAGCGCAAAGCGCTGCAGACGCTGGGCCTGGATGACCGCGCCGCGCCGGACGCGGTGAAAACCCAGTACAAAAAGCTGGTGAAGCGCCTCCACCCCGACGCCAATGCCGGAAGCCGCGCCAATGAGGACACACTCAAAGCCGTGATCCAGGCTTATGATGTGCTTCGTACCAGCGGGTTCTGCTGAAGCTTGCCCCGTGGCGGCTCACCGTCTAGAAGCTGCGCCAAACTGAGGATAAAGAACCAATCATGACTGCAAAGGCGAATGGCCAGACTGGCGGCATGCCTGATATCAAGATATCAGTGAAGCAGCTTTTTGGCTTTGATTCCAATCTTGAAATTCCGGCCTATTCGCAAACCAGCGAGCATGTGCCGGATATTGACGAGGACTATCTGTTCAACCGCGAGACCACGCTGGCCATTCTTGCAGGCTTTGCGTTCAATCGCCGGGTGATGATTGCGGGCTATCATGGCACGGGGAAATCAACCCATATCGAACAGGTGGCGGCGCGCCTCAACTGGCCCTGCATCCGCATCAATCTTGACAGCCATATCAGCCGCATTGATTTGATCGGCAAGGACGCCATTGTGGTGCGCGACGGCAAGCAGATCACCGAATTCCGCGAGGGCATTCTGCCATGGTCGTATCAGCATAATGTGGCGCTGGTGTTTGACGAGTATGACGCCGGGCGGCCTGATGTGATGTTTGTCATCCAGCGCATTCTGGAAAGCTCAGGAAAGCTCACCTTGCTTGACCAGTCAAAGGTCATTCGCCCACATCCGGCGTTCCGTTTATTTGCCACGGCGAACACGGTTGGGCTTGGCGACACGACCGGGCTCTATCATGGCACCCAGCAGATCAACCAGGCGCAGATGGATCGCTGGTCGATTGTGGCGGCGCTCAACTATCTCCCCCATGCGCAGGAAACCGGCATCGTGCTCGCTAAGAACAAGAGCTACAACACCGACAAGGGCCGGAAGATCATTGCCAACATGGTGCGTGTCGCCGATCTCACCCGCAATGCCTTCATGCAGGGCGATCTCTCCACAGTGATGAGCCCGCGCACGGTGATCACCTGGGCGCAGAATGCCGAGATTTTTGGCGATGTGGGCTTTGGCTTTCGTTTGACCTTCCTCAACAAATGCGACGAGCTGGAGCGCTCGGTGGTGGCGGAGTTCTACCAGCGCTGCTTTGGCGAGGAGCTGCCCGAGTCATCCGCCCATGTCGCTGTTGCGTGAACC
>JANOTU010000616.1:0-2596 GCA_031416515.1 Hyphomicrobiales bacterium | reverse complement strand
GGACACAGCAGGAGATCATAGGTTTCGTAAAACGCCAGCATGCGCTTGAACAGCGCCGCGCGCTGGGTTTGCGCTCTCGCAATGTCAGCGCCGGTGAGCGCCAGGCCCTTTTCGATGTTCCAGATGACTTCCGGCTTGAGCTTATCGCGGTGCTGCTCCAGCAGCGGCTTCATGTTGGCGTAAGCGAGGGCGCGCAGGGTCTGGACGCACTCGCGTGCTTCTGAAAGATCGGGATGGGCTTCCTCAACAATGACGCCCGCCTCCTCAAAGCGCCGCGCCGCCTTCATGACGATGTCGGCCACTTCCACGTCAACCGGCGGCAGGCCGAGATCACGGCTGACGGCAATGCGTTTTGGTTTCCAGCCGGAGCGGGCAGCACTCAGATAATTTGTGCCGTCATGCGGCAGCGAAATAGGATCGGCGCGGTTTTCTCCCACCATGGCATCAAACAGCAATGCGAGGTCTTCGACATTGCGCGCCATCGGGCCATTGGTGCCAAGGGTTGAATCGATGGTCGTGCCGGGCGTTGAGGCCACGCGCCCCGGCGAAGGCCGCATTCCCACTACGCCGCAAAAGCTGGCGGGGTTGCGCAGCGATCCGCCAAGGTCCGAGCCTTGCGCCACCCACGCCATGCCGGTTGCCAATGCAACTGCCGCGCCGCCGGATGAGCCAGCGGCAGAACGCGAGGTGTTCCAGGGATTGAGAGTGCGCCCGAAAACCTCGTTGAACGTGTTGGCGCCGGCGCCAAATTCCGGCGTGTTGGACATGGCATAGATCACGCCGCCATTGGCTTCCAGGTGAGTGACCATGAGGTCAGAAACTTCCGGAACTTGATCCTTGAATATCGGCGAGCCTTGGGTGGAGCGCACCCCCGCGACATTGGCCAAATCCTTGATCGGCACCGGCAAGCCCGCAAGCTGACCCCTCTCCGCCACAGGTTTTTTCATCAGCGCTTTGGCGTGGTCGCGGGCGCGCTCAAAGCACAGGGTCGGCAGGGCGTTGACAGATGCATCAACCGCGCTGATGCGTTGCTCCAGAGCGTCGAGGCAATCCAGCGGCGTCAATTCGCCAGATTTGAGATGGCCGACAATTTCGGTCGCAGTCTTCTTGTAAAGGTCGGTCATATGCGATTCCCTGGTTGCAAAGCGTGATTGAATCCGTTTGCGGGCCTGGCGTCAAGTCGCGTAAAAGACAAGTTCAATTCAAGCAGGAGAAAAGAGATGAACGCACCCGTCACCAGAGCTGCTGGCATGAACAAGGCCTGGGTGGAACGCCGTGCCAAGGCCGTCTCGCGCGGGGTCGGCATGGGTGTGCCGGTGATGGCGGCGCGGGCCGAGAATTCCGAGATATGGGATATTGAGGGCAATCGCTACATTGATTTTGGCGGCGGCATTGCGGTGGTGAATACCGGCCACCGGCATCCGCTGGTAATGAAGCGGGTTTATGAGCAGCTCGAAAAATTCACCCACACCTGCGCCATGGTCATGCCCTATGAGCCGTTCATTGAGCTGTGCGAAAAGCTCAACGCGGTGGCCCCCATCTCCGGCGAGAAGAAATCAGCGCTGGTGACCACGGGAGCCGAGGCGGTGGAAAACGCCGTCAAATTTGCGCGCGCCTATACGGGGCGCTCCGATGTCATCGCCTTCCACGGCGGTTTTCATGGCCGCACCAATCTGACCATGGCGCTCACCGGCAAGGTGGTGCCTTACAAGGCCAGGTTCGGCCCCTTTGCCGGTGGCATCTGGCATGTGCCATTTCCCGTGGCGCAGCATGGTGTGTCGGTTGATGATTCAATCCACGCCATCGAGATGCTGTTCAAATGCGATGTCGAGCCCTCGCGCGTGGCCGCCATCATCATTGAGCCGGTGCAGGGCGAAGGCGGGTTCTATGTGGCGCCGAAGGAGTTGATGCTGCGCCTGCGCAAGCTGTGCGACGAGCACGGCATTGTGTTCATCGCCGATGAAATTCAGACCGGCTTCGGTCGCACCGGCAAATGGTTTGCGATGGAGCATTACGGTGTGGAACCTGATCTGCTGACAGTGGCCAAGTCCCTCGCCGGCGGCTTTCCTCTGGCTGGTGTGGTGGGCCGCGCCAAAATCATGGATGCGCCCGACCCCGGCGCCATTGGCGGCACTTATGCGGGCAACCCCGTGGCCTGCGCCGCCGCGCTCGGCGTGTTCGAAGCGTTTGAGACCGAAGGCCTGATGCAGAAGGCCGAAGCCCAGGGGAAGAAAATCATGGCGCGGCTCACAGCCATCAAGGCCAAGGGTCGCGGCATGGCCATCGGCGATGTGCGGGGCCTGGGTGCCATGTGCGCTTTCGATCTGGTCACCGAACACGGCGGCTCCAAGCCAGATGCGGCCGGCACCAAGGCTCTCGCCACAAAATGCTTCGAGCGCGGCCTCCTGATCCTCACCTGCGGCATCTACAGCGACACAATCCGTCTGCTCACGCCGCTGACAGCATCGGACATGATCCTGGATGAAGGGCTGGATATTCTGGAATCGGCGATTTTGGGGAATTGAAAAAAGACTGCCTCTATTCCCCTGCCCCCTGTGGGGATTGGTCAAGGGTGGGGGTCGCTCCAAACCATCAA